>DASZWJ010000049.1 GCA_035546635.1 Gammaproteobacteria bacterium | reverse complement strand
TTCCATTTGTAGTAAATTGAAGTTTTAAAAACCATGAAAATGGGAGGCTCATGTTTTTTAAGTTCTCAGGATTACTGAATCCTCCAAGAAGGAAGTTCAAGATAGAGGTACTTCTGCAAAATACCTGAGTTTATAAAAAGTCCCCTGAAACCTCAACGGATTGAAAAACCTTTCTTTAGGGAGGACCTAACCTAAGCCAAATTTCTGAAATCCTCAGTCAGGGGTTTTACATGATCCCTACTGAAGAAATGGGCTTTTTAAATTTTGGAAACAATGAAGTAAGTGGATTCTTACACTATGTAAACTGCATATAAATATAAATAAAGCAGTTTGCCTCAATAATAGGAAGAAGGAAGCTGACAAAATGGAAGAATTACTTAACTAGATTAGGATTCCTTTGAGTTTTGGAAGTAACCATTTTTGCCTTCTTGCTACAAATTAAAGCCAAAAAAGAGCTTTAAACCTAAAAATATTTAATAAAGTGATAACTTTGAGTTAAAATTGTATACTGATCAATTTCTACCTGTCTCCCATAATTTGTTGAAGGAATGGTCGATAACATTTGAAAGAGCAACTGAGATATCTGCTTCTTTGCCAATAATTTCTCGTCCAATCCCTGTAAGCTTATCATTCGATTTTTGTCGCACGTAATCTTTAAACTCCTTCGACACTTGAGAGAAAATAATTTTGGTTAAATCGCTTGCAAATAGTTTACTTCCAATTGCAAATTTGCGAAAAATGTAATGAAAAATTCATATATATTTATAATTCTTATTGATGCTTAATCCCTTGACCAAAGTATACATATAGGCGTTGTGATGTCTCTCGACGCAGCGAGACAGAAATTTTGTCAAGAACTTTTGTTAAGGCACAGGAATTTCCCATATGCGAAAATGTGAGGAAAACACCGTTTCAGATAACGGTCAAATTCGGGCCAATGTTAAACATACTTCGGCATTTTGTTTTTGAAAAAAATTAAATCATTTTCACCTCTTTACATTTTCAGTATCTTGAAAAAAATAGCCTATTAAGACCACGTTGTGAACAAAAATTTCAAAAGCGTTCTCAAAATTTGATTTTTTCTTCATCAATATACTTAGGGGATGTCGAAACTCTGGAGATTACCATATATAGCATGAATATGATCATTAGTTCACATGCTATGCATTTCAAGGTGTCAAGATATACGGTATGGGTAAAAACTTGACCCCAAACAATTTCTTTAGATTTTGTGTATTTTTACACTTTTAAGTCGATTTGGACAGGTTTGAAATTTGGTCCACTTTGGCGCAAAATGCACATCAATTCTTCATGGGCGAAAATATGAGAAAAACGGTGTTTCGACAAACCGTCAAATTTGGACCAACGTTAAACACATTTAAGCATTTTGGATATTCATCTATAGTTTTGGAACAAAGGAAATTGAACTTGGTACCAAGTTTCTAGGAATTCATTCACTTTAAATTCAAGCCCTTGAAAGTCCTTTTTGAACATAAGACACTGGCTTTCATCCAATAACCGGTCCATAATTCTTCGTAAGTTCTCACAAGTTCGTCGTAATTCGGATTTCTGTGATCAAATTGAAAGGCATAGTTTTTAAAGACAGTGAACGATAAGCCTTTAGCAAATTGGCACTTACCCAGAGATGCCAGTTTACCCCTTCCGGGTGCGGTAATATCACTCATTTTTAGAGTTCGGGTGCGGTAGGACAACTCTTTTTTAGAGTGCGGTAGGACAACTCCATTTTAATGTTCGGGTGCGGAAGGGGACAAAAATTTTAGTGTGCGTATGCGGCAGGACTTAAGAAGGAACCGCAGTGTCCGGTAAAAGTGTGGTAAAAATACAGGTATATTGAGAGTGCTGTTTAGTGTGCGGCCGCACTCTTATCTTTGACCAACTTTGACCCAAACTCACACAGGAATTTCCCATATGCGAAAATGTGAGAAAAACACCGTTTCAGATAACGGTCAGATTCGGGCTAATGTTAAACATACTTAAGCATTTTGTATAGTTTTGAATCAAATAAAATTAGTTTCACCTCATTAAATTAATTAAATCATCCGGGTGTGGTTCGATCTTCGAAATCTTGTGTGCGGGTGCGGTAGAGTCTTTCGAATCGAGCGCGGTTGCGGTAGCCAACCGCACCCGCACTTGAAGATTAGTGTGCGGGTGCCGGTAAACTGGCATCTTTGAACTTACCTCATCGTCAAGTCTTGCAAAACTGTCCTTCGCCTTGAGTGCGGCGTGACTTGTAGACTGCCATTCTCGGAGTTTAACGAAAAGTTCTTGAACTAATTGACGCTCACGTGATTTTGAGATTAAAGTGTCCCAATGGTTCTGCAAAATTTCTTCAACTTCTTCCATTTCTGTGATAAACTCCATGATGGAACTTTACAAAATATCTGACTTGGCTCCTATCAGGCTATTGATTGATTAAAACTTACATCTGAACCTGCATTTAAAGGTCAAATGCTCAGGATTGTTTTCAATACCAGTATATTCCCTGCATGGTCGACTCTATAATTAGGCATTGATGTCAGCATGATTCTTGAACTGGCAAATACCGAAGAGGCGAGGACAAGTTGGGGAGCCTGACACCCGGATTCCATTTTCCATTTGTAGTAAATTGAAGTTTTAAAAACCATGAAAATGGGAGGCTCATGTTTTTTAAGTTCTCAGGATTACTGAATCCTCCAAGAAGGAAGTTCAAGATAGAGGTACTTCTGCAAAATACCTGAGTTTATAAAAAGT
>DASZWJ010000048.1 GCA_035546635.1 Gammaproteobacteria bacterium | reverse complement strand
ATCGAGTAAGCCAGTCGCATTACTGCTGCTGGCTCCTCTAAGAACGCAGCATGCGACTTTCACCGCACTACGCTCAAGCATTTTTAAGACTAAATGTGATTTAGTCCGGTCACCTCATCTGGTAGCCACTATGTCCCGAATATGCACTTCCATAAACTTACTAAGTGACCCTTATCGCGCTTTACAAAGTATTCTGTAAATGCAGGGTCATAAGGGTGTGCATTATTCCTGATTTTTATGTGCCGCTTAATGGCTACACTCCCTGCTTTAAATAAGTCCAGGTTTTTCATTTCACCGTCCTTATTACGGAATTTCACGGAAAATATCCAGTTACGTAAGGCTTGACTGCGGAAGTATTTTTTCCGTAACCAGTTCCAGCTTTTACCTGGATGTCTTCGCTTCATCCATCTGCAGATAGCGTCATAAATGCAGTTATCTACATAAGAGAAAATTTTCTTTGAAACAGCATGTCGATAGTAATTAGCCCAACCTCGAACGCGTTTGTTCAAGGTTAGGATTAATCCTTCTGTCGTTTCTGTTCCATTATGTTTGATTAATTCTCGAATTCCTGACAAGAAAGATAGCACGTGTTTTTTAGCGGGTTTGATTAGTAACTTCCCATTATATTTTCGCACGTTGAATCCGAGAAAATCGAACCCATCCTCTATATGTGTGATTTTCGTTTTCTCTTGCGAGAGTTCTAAACCACGACTATTTAAGAAAGCTTCGATAGCTGGTTTTACTTTATTTTCCAATACTTCTCTAGTATCGGCAGTTACGATAAAGTCATCAGCATAGCGTATGAAGTTGGCCTTGTCAGATTTCTTGACCACATTCTTAATTATGGCTTCTAGACCATCCAAAGTCATATTCGCCAGCGTAGGGGAAATGATTCCCCCTTGAGGCGTGCCTTCTTCGGTCGAATAGAGTTTTGTTTTCTCCATGTAGCCCGATTTCAACCATTTATGGAGGATATTTTTATCCATAGGGATATTGTTTTCCAGCCATTCATGAGAGATTTTATCGAAGCACGCTCTGATATCTCCTTCCAAAATCCATGTGGGCGCTACTTTCTTGGCCAGTGTGATAAAACACTGTTCGATTGCATCCGCGCATGAACGTTTGGGTCTGAATCCGTATGAATTTTTGTCTGCTAAGGTTTCCGCGATGGGTTCAAGAGCAAGCAGGTGCAGTGCTTGCATTGCTCTATCCTTCATTGCTGGAATTCCCAGTGGACGTTGCTTTCCATTTCTTTTGGGGATATATATTCGCCGTAGTGGTATTGGGTGGTACCCTCTGCACTTTAGCGAAAGAGTTGCCTGCATTTTTGATTTTGAGCTTTTCCAAATGATACCGTCCACCCCCGCCGTTTTCCGGCCAGAGTTTCTGGTTACTCGTTTTACGGCTAATAGTTTACCGTAAAATGAATGGGTCAAAATTCGCTGCAGAGATTTGACTTTGCCGCGTTTCCCTTCCCGAGTGGCCTTCGCGATACGCATTTGCAGCCGATTTACCAAGGTTTCAACAGCTTTCCAGCAGATGGAATCCCATATCACCGTGGGTGAAGATGCACCAGTCAATGGTTGTGCCATTGCTGTCATTTGCTTTTCCTCATGATTCGGTTCTCCAAATTATCTCACGATAAAACACCAACTGGACGTCAGCCCGCTTTCGCGTGAAGTAACATTTAAACTTCTATCCACTCCGTTACAGAGTGGCATTCGCTTGTTCCAGTATCTCAAGCCTGCATCGCCATAGGTCAACCTCGCGATTGACTGTCCTAATATTTCAGGAGCGATACAGGGTTTCCATGTTCCACACAATTGAGCAATGTTGGGTTAGGCGTCTACTCTAGAACGGGAAATGTAGTGACCACGAAGGTATAACGAGTGATTACCTTCCAATTTCCAAGCTTATTTAGCCAAAGCATATCAGCCACTTTTGCTTCTTTTATGTATAACGTTCTCTGCATAGATTCACATGTGTTCGCCATACCAACTCCCTAGCACTTTCCCGGCTTGTGGCTGCCAGGAGAAGGTTCCTCTCGCGATTTACCTCCCACGCTTTAGGCGTTTTGTTACATTGTCAGAGTCGCTCTTTATTCAGACCCCTAGGGTCACCTAGT
>DASZWJ010000047.1 GCA_035546635.1 Gammaproteobacteria bacterium | reverse complement strand
GGGAGAAGGACTAACTCTCGTAGCTCACAACGCCAAACTTTCCGCTTTTGCTTTAACTTCGTCTATCGATCCGACCATTAAAAATGCTTGCTCCGGTAAATGATCGCATTCGCCATCAACAATTGCTTTAAAACCACGAATCGTTTCTTCCAATGGCACATATTTACCAGATTGTCCGGTAAATACTTCCGCCACAAAGAACGGTTGTGATAAAAATCGTTGTATTTTACGCGCACGGCGCACTGATAATTTATCTTCTTCCGATAGTTCATCCATACCTAATATCGCAATAATATCTTTTAATTCTTTATAGCGCTGCAAGGTTCCTTGCACCCGGCGTGCGACGTTATAATGTTCTTGGCCGATAATTAAGGGGTCTAGCTGACGACTGTTGGAATCTAAAGGATCAATGGCGGGATAAATACCTAATTCAGCAATCTGACGCGATAACACAACTGAAGCATCCAAATGCGCAAATGTCGTGGCAGGAGAAGGATCGGTCAAGTCATCCGCCGGCACATACACTGCTTGAATGGAAGTAATGGAGCCTTTTTTAGTCGAAGTAATACGCTCTTGCAACACACCCATTTCTTCTGCCAATGTTGGCTGGTAACCTACCGCTGAAGGCATACGACCCAGCAATGCGGAAACTTCCGTACCGGCCAAGGTATAACGGAAAATATTATCAATAAATAACAGCACATCACGGCCTTCATCGCGGAAGCTTTCTGCAATGGTCAATCCAGTTAAAGCCACTCGCAAACGGTTTCCAGGTGGCTCGTTCATCTGCCCATAAACCAGAGCTACTTTATCCAATACATTGGATTCTTTCATTTCGTGATAAAAGTCGTTACCTTCGCGGGTACGTTCACCCACACCGGCAAACACTGAATAACCGCTGTGTTCAATAGCGATGTTACGGATCAATTCCATAATGTTGACGGTTTTGCCCACGCCTGCACCACCAAATAATCCGACTTTGCCACCTTTAGCAAAAGGACATAATAAATCGATGACTTTGATGCCGGTTTGCAATAGTTCGGTGCTGATGGCTTGATCGACCAATTTGGGCGGGGCACGATGGATCGGTAGTTTTTGTTCCGCCTGGATGGGGCCGGCATCATCTATGGGCTCTCCCAACACATTCATGATACGCCCTAAGGTGTTTTGACCGACAGAAACTGTAATCGGCTCGCCGGAATTTTCCACCACCATGCCTCTTCGCACGCCTTCAGTTGCACCCATTGCAATGGTACGCACCACCCCATCGCCTAGCTGTTGTTGAACTTCTAATATAAGTCCTGAGTCAACTACTTTGAGTGCATCGTAAATTTTTGGGATAGCAGTGCGTGGAAATTCAACATCAACTACCGCACCGATGATTTCGACTATTTTTCCAGACATTTGGATTTACCTGTATTTTAAAATTTGTTTCAACGTTCACACCTTTAGTAGCTGCCGCTACAAAAGAGAGATTTTTAACTCAACGCCTCCGCTCCCGCAGTAATCTCCGCAATTTCCCGGGTAATCGACGCCTGACGTGCTTTGTTATAAATCAACTGCAATTCATTAATTAATTCGCCAGCATTATCAGTGGCGTTTTTCATAGCTACCATGCGTGCGGCTTGTTCGCAAGCCATATTTTCAACTACCGCCTGGTACACTTGCGTTTCTATGTAACGTATTAATAATGCATTCAATAATTCTTTGGCATCCGGTTCATAAATATAATCCCAATAGCCCACTTTATCATCGACCGGTAATACTTCCAGCGGTAATAATTGCTTGACCACCGGCTGTTGGGTCATGGAATTTACAAAACGGTTATAAGCAATATACACCGCATCTAAACGTTGCTCATTATAAGCATCCAACATGACTTTTACGATGCCGATCAGATCATTGACATTCGGCGCATCACCTAAATGGTTGGCGTTAGCCAGAATATTTCCTCCAAAACGTCGAAAGAAAGCATCGGCTTTAGAGCCAATTAAGCATAAATCTGAATGAATGCCCTTGGCATGCCATTCTTGCATGGCAAGCACGGTTTGTTTGAATAAATTGACATTGAGACTGCCGCATAAACCTCTGTCACTTGAAATGACTATAAAGCCTATGCGTTTAATATCCTGGCGTTGAGTTAAAAAGGGATGGTGATATTCACTGTGACTGGCTGCCACATGCCCAATCACCTGCCGCATTTTATCCGCATACGGACGGGTAGTACTCATACGCTGTTGCGCTTTGCGCATTTTACTTGCAGCAACCAACTCCATCGCTTTGGTTATTTTCTGCGTATTTTTGATGCTCGCAATCTTCGTGCGAATTTCTCGGCCGGACATGGCGTTCTCTCTCAATCATCCAAACACATAACTCCTTCTCCCACAAGGGGAGAAGGAATAAGTACGTAATCAATACACCTGCGTCTGTTTAAATTCCTGCAGTATTTTTGTAAATTGCTGCTCTACTTCATCGGTATACACTGGGTTTGCGTTAACCTGATGCATAAAATCCGCATATTTATCACGTAGAAAACTATGCAGTGCATGCTCAAAATCGACGATTTTTTTCAATTCAACATCATCCAAATAACCTTGGTTGACACTGAACAGACTGATAGCTATTTCAGCGACGCTCAAAGGTTGATATTGTTTTTGTTTTAATACCTCAGTGACACGTTGACCACGCTCTAACTGTTTACGGGTCGCTTCATCCAGATCCGAAGCAAATTGGGAGAAAGCTTCTAATTCACGGAATTGCGCCAATGTGATACGAATACTTCCCACTAACTTTCGGATTAATTTAGTTTGAGCGGCGCCACCAACACGCGATACAGAAAGACCTGGATTAATAGCAGGACGAATACCGGCATTAAATAAGTCAGTCTGTAAGAAAATTTGACCATCGGTAATGGAAATAACGTTGGTAGGTACGAAAGCCGAAACGTCACCGGCTTGCGTTTCAATAATAGGTAATGCTGTCAATGATCCAGTTTTGCCTCTAACTTCACCACCCGTTTTCTCTTCCACATATTGCTCGTTGACGCGAGCAGCACGTTCCAGTAAACGTGAATGTAGATAAAATATATCGCCAGGATAAGCTTCACGACCCGGTGGACGTCTTAATAATAAGGAAATTTGGCGGTAAGCCCACGCTTGTTTAGTTAAATCATCATAAATAATCAACGCATCTTCACCGCGATCGCGGAAGTATTCACCCATGGCACAGCCTGCATAAGGGGCAATAAACTGCAATGCTGCAGGCTCAGCTGCAGTAGCTGACACAATAATTGTATGCTCCATGGCGCCGTGCTCTTCGAGTTTACGCACCACCGTAGCAACTGAAGAAGCTTTCTGACCAATCGCTACATAAATACATTTAATGCCCGTGCCTTTTTGATTAATGATGGTATCAATGGCAATTGCAGTTTTACCGGTTTGTCTATCACCGATAATTAACTCACGCTGGCCACGACCGATAGGCACCATGGCGTCAATAGCTTTCAAGCCGGTTTGTACAGGTTGACTCACTGATTGGCGGGTAATTACACCTGGAGCGACTTTTTCAACCGCTGAAGTCTGTTGTGCATTTAAATCACCCTTGCCATCTATAGCATTACCTAAAGCATCAACCACTCGCCCTAATAAAGCCTCACCCACGGGTACTTCTAAAATACGCCCCGTACATTTGACTGTTTGGCCTTCTTCCAAATGCTCATATGGACCTAGAACCACCGCACCGACTGAATCACGTTCCAGGTTTAAGGCTATGCCATAAACATGACCGGGAAATTCGATCATTTCCCCTAACATCACATCGGCAAGACCATAAATACGCACAATACCATCTTTCAAACTGACAATCGTTCCTTCAGTACGAGTCTCAGGGCCTGTCTCAAACTGCGAGATGCGTTTTTTAATAATTTCGCTGATTTCAGCTGAACTCAATTGCATTGGGGTACCTCAAAAATTATCAAAATTTGTTTGTTGTCATCCTGAGCGCAGGTTATCAATTAACCATCACCTCACGCATACGCTCCAGCTGTCCTTTAACCGTGCCATCAATGACATGATCGCCAGCAGTAATCAATAACCCACCCAGTACGTTTTTATCAACTTCACATTGCAAAATAATATGACGCTGGAACTTAGCATTTAACAGTTTAACTAAATGCTGTTGGTAATCTTCATCTAAGGGGATAGCAGATTTGACACGAACGGTGAGAGTTTGTTCAATCGCAGCACGCAGCTGCTCAAATTGCATCACAATGTCGGGTAACGCAGAAAGCCGGTGATTGAGTGCCAATAGTTTTATAAAATTCTTACCGGCTTCATCTAATATGTCCTGGCCTAATGCCAGACTTATTTCACTATGTGCTTCTGAACTATATTTTGGATTTTTTAATAGCTGTTGAACGGTAGGTTGCTTAATCAGTTCAGCCATAGTCTGCAACATGACCGC
Source organism: Gammaproteobacteria bacterium (assembly GCA_035546635.1). Lineage (NCBI taxonomy): Bacteria > Pseudomonadati > Pseudomonadota > Gammaproteobacteria > Gammaproteobacteria bacterium. Next base: position 19,226 of record DASZWJ010000047.1, on the reverse strand, counting down.
CCAATGATCTAGCTGCCGATGTTGCTGCGCATATTCAAAAGCGGCTTTGGCATAGGGTCTGGCTAGTTTTGCTGCGGTCATGTTTCAGACACCATCATTTCTGCAACCATTTTATCTAATAATTTCTTATGGATGTCTGGGTTGATATCATGCTGAACTATTTTTTCCGCCATATCCACCGCTAAGCTGGCCACTTGATTTTGAAGCTGCAGTTTAGCTTGAATAATCTGTTGGGCAATTTCCGACTGCGCCTGCGCAATTAAACGCTCACCTTCAAGTCTTGCCGTTTCTTTGGCTTCTTCTTGAATACGCGCCGCCCGGCTATTGGCCTGATCGATAATTTGTGTGGCATTTTTTCTAGCTTCTTGAAGAATTTCCACAGATTTATGCGTAGCCAGTTGCAGGTCATGCTGACCTTTATCAGCAGCTGCAAGCCCATCGGCAATGCGTTTTTCTCGCTCTTCTAATGCCTTAGTGATCGGCGGCCATACAAATTTCATGGTAAAAATGACGAACACCACAAAGGTGATCATCTGGCCTATGAGGGTCGCATTAATATCCATGCTAGCTTACCTGCTGGCCTGCGGCCTTAAATACTTCAGCAAGAAATGGGTTCTTGGCGAAAAATAACAATAAGCCCAACACAATGGAGATCGCAGCAAAAGCGTCTACTAAACCTGCCATTAAAAACATGCGTAGCATCAGCATGGGTCCTAATTCCGGCTGGCGCGCTACACCTTCGAGAAACTTACCACCGAGAATGCCGAAGCCAATAGCAGTTCCCAACGCGGCAAGGCCTATGAATAGCCCGGCTGCTAAAGCAGCAAAGCCTTGTACATTGGCTATAGATTGTGCAATATCCATCATGTCTCCTCTTTTTTAAATTGAAAAATCAATGCGACTCATGCGCCAAACTAATATATACAATCGTCAACATCATGAAAATAAATGCCTGAATGGCGATAATCAGGATATGGAAAATAGCCCATACGCCACCTACTGTCCACTGAATCCACCAAGGTAACAAGGCAATCAAAATAAAAATCAACTCTCCCGCGAAAAGATTTCCAAATAAACGCAGTGCTAAGGAAATCGGCCTACTCAATTCTTCAATAAAGCGGAAGATAATATTCAAGGGAAAAAGCCAAATACCAAAGGGTTTACTCAATACTTCTTTAGAAAATCCCCAGGGGCCTTTAATCTTGAAATTGTAATAAATAATGAGACAAAACACGCTGATTGACAGGGCAAATGTCAAATTGAGATCAGCCGTAGGCACTGCCCTGAAATAAGGAATACCTAATGCCACAGCGATACGTGGCAGTAAATCAACTGGGAGCAAATCCATTAAGTTCATCAAGAATACCCAGACAAAGATAGTCAAGGCGAGTGGACCAATTAATGTATTGCGACCATGAAACGACTCTTTCACTAACCCTTGCACAAATTCTATTAGCATTTCCAAAAAGTTCTGTAACCGTCCGGGAACGCCAGAAACTGCTTTTTTTGCAGCCATACGGAAAAAAAACAAGAACAACACGCCCAATACAATGGAAACACCAAGCGTGTCCAAATGTAGCGTCCAGAAACCTTGCCCGCTCTTAAAATTTAATCCGTTGATATTGAAGGCAAGTTGCTGGAGATGGTGTTCTATATAATCTCCAGGTGTAATCACATGCTGCATTTTTTCTCTCGTTTTTTAAGCAAAGGCGCGAGCAAGAAAGCTACTTGCGCGGTAATAAACCCCATTAAGGCGCCCAATACATTCATAGATAATAATTTCTGCGCCAATACAAACAGAAAACCCATCAAAAACAGTTTCAGCAGTTCGCCAAAATAAAAAACCATGACCAGGCGTCTTACCGCGTTAACACGAAACCGCGCAAACCAGCACAGCACAAATAGGCCATTTGGCAAAATACATACCATCCCACCGATCAAAACAGAACTGGCAAATGCACTCCCTTGCCATAAGAAAAATAGCAAACTGATGACAATGACGGCCAAAATTTGCAGGGCAATCCAACGATAAACGGTCTTTCGCGTTGCCTGTAATGCCGCTCTCGACACCTTTGCCCTCTGTGAATAATTTAGACACGCTGAAAACGCATCCGCGCGAGTATAGTCAGATTTTAAAATCACTGCAAGATTTTAAGCTCGGTAGGAAGGAAAACTAAAAGACTGTCATTCCCGCGTAGGCGGGAATGACAGTCTTTACGATGACACACCGATTATTTAATGCTATACCCCAGCCGCCTCACGCAACTTATCAGCTTTATCAGTATGCTCCCAGGTAAACTCCGGCTCCTCACGGCCAAAGTGCCCATAAGCTGCCGTTGCATGATAAATGGGTCGTAATAAATCCAGCATACGAATAATCCCACGGGGACGTAAATCAAAATGTTTTCGCACCAATTCTGCTATGACATTGTCCTCGAGTTTACCCGTACCAAATGTATCTACACTAATAGAAACGGGATCAGCAACACCAATAGCATAGGCAATCTGAATTTCACAACGCTCCGCAAGCCCAGCTGCAACAATATTTTTCGCCACATAACGGCCGGCATAAGCACCCGAACGATCGACTTTAGAAGGATCTTTCCCTGAAAAACATCCACCACCATGCCTGGCCATACCACCGTAGGTATCGACAATGATCTTACGTCCGGTCAAACCACAGTCGCCTAAAGGACCCCCTACCACAAAACGTCCGGTAGGATTAATATAAAAACGTGTGTGGTCGTTAATCCATTCTGACGGCAAAACTGGTTTTATAATTTCTTCAATAACCGCTTCACGTAAAGTTTCTTGGCTTATTTCTGGATTGTGTTGCACAGATATCACCACCGCATCCACCGCCACCGGCTTACCTTTTTCATAGCGGATAGTCACCTGGCTTTTGCCATCAGGACGCAACCAAGGCAGCATACCGTTTTTACGCAACAAAGCTTGACGGCGCATCAAGAGATGCGCATAAAAAATCGGCGCCGGCATCAACGCGCTGGTTTCATTCGTCGCATAACCAAACATCATCCCCTGATCCCCTGCACCCTGATCTTCTTCGTGTTGTCTATCAACGCCACGGGCAATATCTAATGATTGCTTGCCAATCGCCGTCAACACTGCACAAGAGTCTCCATCAAAACCCAGTTCGGGTCGGTTATAACCAATACTGTTAATCGTCTTACGCGTGATTTGTTCTATATCAACCCAAGCTTCTGTGGTCACCTCACCTGCAACTAACACCAACCCAGTTTTGACAATCGTCTCACACGCCACACGACCACGTGGGTCTTGCGCTAAAATCGCATCGACAATATTGTCAGATATCTGATCTGCTACTTTATCAGGATGGCCTTCAGAGACCGATTCAGAGGTAAATAAGTGGTATTCTGGGGTATGCATGAATTAACCTTTTTATGGTAAAAACTTAAGATAGTTGTTCAGACACCTCCTGATTGGCTTGGCGGCTCCCTCACCGACTGAACACTTAAAAAATGAGTCGCCAATAGTACCTCATTTCCTGTGATTGAAAAAAGTCTTTCATTATGTAACCACTCACCCACTTTGAAAAATGGGTGAGTAGTTACAAAAAAACTATACTTTACGAGTTTCTATTTCTATTTTTTTCACCTAGACTTAACCGTGCACACATATTTTTATGGCGCAACAGCGCACTTCAACCCATTTCAGGAGATATTTTCATGTGGAACTCAAAACAGTTAGATGACCTGGTAGAACAACTACGCCAATGCATACCTACTGGTGTGCGAGAAATCCCTAAAGACATTGAAAAAAATTTCAAAGCCATCCTGCAAAGCGCTCTTTCCAAACTAGATTTAGTGACACGTGAAGAATTCGATGCGCAGGTCGCCGTATTGGAACGTACCCGCAAGAAACTAGAAACCCTAGAAAAAGAAGTGAAAAAACTAGAAAAAAGCCACACCACAAAACATAAAAAGGCATAAATTAGGTGGGAACCGCCGTCATCTATAGCCGCGCAATGAGCGGCATACATGCACCAGAGGTGACGGTGGAAGTCCATCTATCCGGTGGCGTGCCGCGTTTTTCTATCGTCGGCCTGCCCGAAACGGCAGTTAAAGAAAGTAAAGACCGGGTGCGCAGCGCGCTCTTGAATACCTATTTTGAATTCCCAGCACGACGCATCACCGTTAACCTCGCACCCGCTGATCTACCGAAAGAAGGGGGGCGGTTTGATCTGCCCATTGCCTTGGGTATTCTGGCTGCCTCAGGCCAAATACCCACGTTATCACTCAATCATTTCGAGTTTTGCGGTGAACTGGCTTTAACCGGCAGCTTACGACCGATTCAAGGCGCACTGCCGTTTGCACTGGCCACACGTGAGGCCAAACGCCAACTCATTTTACCTCTAGATAATGCCAATGAAGCCAGTCTGCCAGAACATCTCGATGTATTCCCAGCTCAGCATCTATTAGAAGTGTGCGCACATCTCCTAAACTCCCGACCTCTACCGCTGCATCAACGCAACCCCATCATTGTCGAGAATGAACCCGCCACTGATCTTGCCGATGTGCGCGGACAATTACTCGCTAAGCGCTCCCTGGAAATTGCTGCCGCCGGCCAGCACAGCCTGTTGATGACTGGGCCTCCCGGCACCGGCAAAACCATGCTCGCCAGTCGTCTAAATAGTATTTTGCCCCTCATGACTGAAGCCGAAGCTTTAGAAGCCGCTGCCGTGCTGTCGATTGCCGGCAAACCATTTAATCATCAATGCTGGCGACTACGTCCGTTTCGTGCCCCCCACCATACGGCATCCAGCGTGGCGCTAGTCGGTGGCGGCAGCCCACCCAAACCAGGAGAAATTTCCCTAGCGCATCAAGGGGTATTATTTCTGGATGAACTACCGGAATTTAACCGTTCAGTATTGGAAGCGTTGCGCGAACCGTTAGAATCGGGTTCTGTCACGATCTCAAGGGCGTCTTACCAGGCGCAGTTTCCTGCACGTTTCCAGCTAATCGCTGCTATGAACCCTTGCCCGTGCGGCTATTTTGGGGATGCGTCCAATCGTTGCCAGTGCACTTCGGAACAAATTAAGCGTTATCAAACGCGTATCTCAGGACCTTTATTAGATCGGATGGATATGCATATTCGCGTGGCTGGATTACCTAGGGGAGCTTTGGCTTCCGCTAAAGACCCTAATACAGAAAACAGCGCCACAGTACGCGCCCGCGTCATTCAGGCACGAACATTGCAACAACAGCGTTGCAATAAAACCAATAGCGCATTAAGCCCCCGAGAAATTGAACAGCACTGCGTCATTTCTGTATCTGACCAGCAACTGTTGGAACAAGCCATAGAGCGTTTTGGCTTGTCGGCACGCGCTTACCACCGCATATTAAAAGTTGCCCGCACGATTGCTGATTTAGGTGGGTGTGACGATATTCATACCAGCCACCTCACTGAGGCACTGAGTTATCGATGTTTCGATCAACCGCCTGGCTGCCGTCTCTAACAGCCTAACGCAGTTAGGACTATAAGAGAAAACGCTCGCCAGATTTGACCACACCCCCAATTTGCACTAGAATCTCCCCTCATTTTGCTCATAACTACCCAAATGCTGCGCGCGAAGGCAACTCGCATCTGTTAAGCATAACAATTTAAATTCAGGAACCGACATGAAAAGAACCTTTCAACCCAGTGTTTTAAAACGCAAGCGCACCCATGGTTTCCGTGCCCGTATGGCAACTAAACGTGGCCGTCAGATTATTAATAATCGCCGCGCTAAAGGCCGTAAACGTCTGGCTCAATAAACGAAGTGCACCTAATTTTGAAACTTACCTGAACACCGCAAGTAACCATTCATAATTCGCCTAAGTTACGAAAAACACAACTCTATCCCCTTTTTGAAAAGGGTGAAATGGGATGTATTGCGTAACCCACGCCCAAACTGCTGAATAGTTGCAAATAGTTCTGGAACCGTATTGGCCTACATGAATAAATTTCCTCGGTTACATCGGCTAAAATCAGCAACGGAATTTAAACAGGTTTTTCGTTGTGCCAAACGTTACAGCACTCAATATATAACTGTTTACAGTTGCCCAAACAATTTGGGTTTTCCGCGGTTGGGTCTTAGCATTTCGAAAAAACACATTCGAAACGCCACTGACCGCAATCGAATTAAGCGAGTAGCCAGAGAAACCTTTCGTTTAAATCAGACAAATTTGGGAAATAAAGATATAGTGGTAGTCGCTTACAAAGGTGCAGATTCATTGAGCAAACCGCAGCAACAACAACGCTTTCAAGATTTATGGAAACGTCTAAGTACACAAAGTAAAAAAACCGTCATTCCTGCTGACCGATGAGCATTTAGTACAAATGAATAAAATATTTTGTAAGATCAGATACTTTCAAAACATCCTTGCGAATGCCAGCTTGAAATTTCTCTTGCTACTGGTACAAGCTTATCGTTACTTAATTAGTCCCTGGCTCGGAAATCATTGCCGTTTTTACCCAAGCTGCTCCGCTTATGCGCTAGAAGCACTCACCCATTTTGGCATTGTACGGGGATTATGGATGACACTACGACGTCTATTACGTTGCCACCCATTTCACCCAGGCGGCTATGACCCAGCGGTTTTTTGCAATCACCCAAACGCATCACCACTTATGAATATTAAACCCCGCCCCTTTGCATCCACAGCAACTACTGCTGATAACAGATTGCTAGATAAGAATGAGAATTGATATGGAACACAGACGCATTATCCTTTATATCGCTTTAATGGCTATTCTTTTTGCCTTGTGGCAAGCCTGGCAAAAAGACTATCCACCCACTTCAGCTGTAGTAACCACACCGGCAGGCGCCCCTGGCTCCGTTAATGTGCCACCGGTTTCTGCAAGTCAACAAGCTGCTGCCAATAATCCAGCACCTACCCCAGCCGCAGTGCCAACAGGAACCACGATTCCAACCAACCAATCACTAGCCGGCCACCCACTGATACACGTCAATACCGATGTCTTTCATGCGACCATCGATACCCAGGGCGGAAATGTCGTACAGATCAACCTACCCAAATACCCTGAATCCTTGGATACCCCCAATAAACCCGTACAAATACTCAATAACGATCCTAACGTACTGTTTGTTGCACAAACTGGCTTAATTGGACCTAACGGACCCGACACCCAAACCGGACAAGCCATCTACACACCCCAACAAACAGAATATGAACTAGCGCCCAACCAAAATGAACTCAATGTCAGTATGACCTGGCAAAGCCCTGAAGGCGTAAAAGTAACCAAAACTTTCACCTTCAAACGCGGCAAATATGACGTCCACGTCAACTACCAAATAGACAACCAATCACCACAACCCTGGGTAGGCCAGTTGTATGCACAACTGCGCCAAAAACCACCCACTTCCAGCTCAGGATTGTTAGGCCTACACACATACAATGGCGCCGCCCTATCGACTACAGCAGAACCCTATGAAAAAATCAGCTACAGCAAGCTAGGAAAAGAAAATCTCGACCGCACCAGCGTAGGGGGTTGGTTGGCGATGCAACAGCGTTATTTCTTAACCAGCTGGATACCCAGCCAATCCGATACCAATCACTTTTACAGTCGCACCGATGCTGATGGCACGCTGGCCTTAGGATTTGTCGGTAAACAATTAAATGTACCCCCTGGGAAAAACACCACCGCAGGCGCTATTCTCTATGCCGGTCCAGAACTCGCCGATGATTTAAAGGCCTTAGCGCCCCACTTAGATTTAACCATAGATTATGGTTGGCTGTGGCCAATTTCCGTAGCTATTCTCTGGGTGATGAAACACATCCATGCCTGGATTGGCAACTGGGGCTGGTCTATTGTGATTGTCACCTTACTCATTAAACTATTGTTTTACAAACTATCAGAAACCAGTTATCGCTCCATGGCGAAAATGCGCAAACTCACGCCCAAGATACAAGCGATTAAAGATCGCTATGGCGACGATAAGCAAAAAATGAGCCAAGCCACCATGGAGTTATACAAAAAAGAAAAAGTGAACCCATTGACTGGCTGTCTGCCGATGATAGTGCAGATTCCTTTCTTCATCGCCCTTTATTATGTCTTAATAGAAAGTGTGGAATTACGCCAAGCGCCGTTTATTCTCTGGATACATGACCTTTCGGTTCATGATCCTTACTATGTTTTACCGGTGTTAATGGGTTTATCCATGTGGCTACAACAACGCCTAAATCCACCGCCCCCTGACCCCGTGCAGGCGAAAGTGATGATGCTATTACCGGTAATTTTCACGGTTTTCTTCCTGTCTTTCCCTGCTGGTTTAGTGTTGTACTGGCTAGTTAACAACTGTTTAAGCGTGCTGCAGCAGTGGTATATCACTCGTAAGATGGAAAAGAGCGTGAAATAATTACTGCTAATCTTCTACCCGTGCACACACAAACCACCATAGCCGCCATCGCCACTCCTCCCGGACGTGGAGGCATAGGCATTATCCGCATTTCAGGTCCCAAAGCCTCCGAAGTGGCATTAGCACTACTAAAAAAAATTCCCACTGCGCGCCAAGCCCACTACACCCAATTTACCGCCCCTGACGGCACCGTACTCGATGATGGCCTGGCTTTATACTTCCCCGCCCCCCACTCTTTCACCGGCGAAGACGTACTAGAACTACACGGGCACGGCGGCCCAATCATCCTCGATTCCCTGCTAAAACATTTATTAAATTTAGGAATCGACATGGCACGTCCAGGAGAATTCACCGAACGCGCCTTTTTAAACAACAAACTGGATTTAACCCAAGCCGAAGCCATCGCTGATTTAATCGATGCCGCTTCGACACAAGCCGTACGCTCTGCACTACGTTCCCTACAAGGAGATTTTTCCCAACATATCCAACAGCTACTCACCACTCTCATTGAGCTGCGCATGTACGTGGAAGCCGCCATTGATTTCCCAGAAGAAGAAATTAATTTCCTAGCTGACAGCCACATCAAAGACACCCTAAAACAACTACTACAGGAACTGACCCAAATCAGTCACAGCGCCAAAACGGGTATTTTACTGCGCGAAGGCATGACCATCGTCATCGCCGGCCAACCCAACGTAGGCAAATCCAGCTTATTAAATTGCTTAAGCGGCCAGGAACGCGCCATCGTCACCGCTATTCCAGGTACCACCCGCGATGTATTACGTGAACATATTTCCATCGATGGCCTACCACTACACATTATCGATACCGCAGGACTGCATAACAGCACCGACCCCGTAGAACTCGAAGGCATGCGCCGTGCCCGCAACGAAATCGAGAACGCCGATCACCTGCTGGTTATGCTAGATGCCACAACGAATCAAAGTCCCACAGATTTACTGACTGATCTTTTCCCCTCCACGCAACTTCCCAAAAATTTAACTTTCATCCATAACAAAATTGATCTACTGGGAAATCCACCCACCAAACAACAAACTCCCACCGGACACTGGCATATCAAACTATCCGCCAAAACCGGCGCCGGTATCGAATTGCTGCGCGAACACTTAAAATCCTGCATCGGTTTTGACTCGACTTGCGAAAATACCTTTAGCGCCCGCCGCCGCCATTTAGAAGCTTTAGATAAAGCACAACAACACATACTCATAGGGCAACAGCAGCTACACCAATATCATGCGGGAGAATTATTAGCGGAAGAATTACGGCTAGCGCAAGAAGCGCTTGCCGAAATTACTGGAGAATTTTTACCTGATGATTTGTTGGGGAAGATTTTTAGTAACTTTTGTATTGGGAAGTAACTCCGCTTCCAACAACGTCCCAAGAAGTCCGTGAATATAAAATATCATCTTGTTTTTACTAGGATTTTATTCCTATGATGTCTAAGAAAATTTACCACAAGCCAACCATTTCATTGTCCAAGTATTTGTCCATACTTTATTGAAAAATAAATTTAACCCAACTTGGACAATTATTTTATGCCGCTCACCAAAGAATGGAGCTTCTTATATACCGGTTCTGTAAGTAACTCTATGAGAAGAGCCCTCATCATCTAGCCTTTGTGATTTACTTGATCCACTTAAAGTTGGAGCAAGCCTTTTGCCCAAAATAGAAGAAAGATCTGTCGCTCTATATCTTACTAAATCAGAAACCATGGAATTAGATTCTTTAGAATCTTCAATCTTTAACTTTTTTTGGCCTCCACACATTTGTCGAAGAATTTGCAAGAATTTTAGATAAAGACCTTTCCAAAAATTGGTTTTCTAAGACAGAAGTTGATAAGTGTTTCCCCAGCAGTGTATTATCCGATGATTGGATAGTAATTCCTCCATTTAAAGCTTCCCTAAAAGACTCAAGTTTGGTAACTCTGACCGCTATAAACAGCCCTTTACATAAGGCTAGCGTGGCAAGAAAAAATCCTAAATCTTTATCACTTACAGAGCCGGCATCTGAGAAAGAAGAGAGCAGAAAAAGCCTTATTGATTCTTGCTTAATTTCTTAAAATTAGCCATGAATTCAGGAGCTCGTAGCCTAATAATTTTTGTAAATCACAAGCATACCAAAACTCTATCTCGTCTTGTTTTTGCGCCATACTCTCAAAATTATGGTGCAATTGAGTAATGAGCTCTTTTTTTCATAAAAACACCTTATTGCACACCCCAATCAATCAACTAAGCTACTTATATCCAAGCAATTCTGCGTATAAAATAAAAATCAATTAAAACAATAGATTATATTAATTTTTTATATTTTATATTGATATAGCAAAAATACAAACTTAGGATATATCACAGTAGAGATATAAATAACTGTCATAATCACGATTGCCATAGTATTGTTATTAACACATCCCCGAGAAACCACCCCCATGCAAAAAATAAAAACCCGTCTCTTAGAACTTTTAAATTTAAATATTCCCATTTTCCAAGGGCCCATGGCTGGAGCCACTACACCACAGCTAGCTAGCGCTGTGGCTAATCATGGTGGGCTAGGCATGGTGCCGCCAGGCAACTGGCCATTAGCAGACTGTGAAAAAATTATGGATGAAACCTTGGCTTTAACTGAACCTAATCGAGCGCTGGGTGTAAATCTCATTTTAGAATGGGATCAAAATGAACGTTTAGAAATGAGCTTAAAAAAGGGCTTTAAAGTTATTTGGTTCTTTTGGGGCGACGCTGCGCCATTTGTGGAAAAAATACATCGGCATGGCGCTAAAGTAATTTTAACTGTGGGTAGCTCGGATGAAGCTAAACGCGCAGTTGACGCCGGAGTTGATGTGATTGTAACTCAAGGTTGGGAAGCCGGCGGGCATGTTTGGGGCGAAGTTGCTACTATGCCTTTAGTGCCTGCAGTCGTCGATGCGGTTCAAGGTAAAGTCCCTATCGTTGCCGCAGGCGGTATTGCTGATGGACGTGGTTTAGCTGCTGCTTTAGCTTTAGGCGCAGAAGGTGTGGTTTTAGGCACTCGCCTATTAGCCAGTTTTGAGGCAGGAATTCATCAACAATATAAAAATCGTATTGTCCATGCGAAAGAGACCGATACGGTTTACACCGATATATTTGAAAAAGGTTGGCCAAATTCGTATGCGCGCGTGCTCTACAATAGTACTTACAAACGCTGGGCCAATGCGGGAAAACCGCCACCAGGCCAACGTCCGGGCGAACATGACATTCTCACACAAATTTCTAAAGATCGCCCTGTTCCGCGTTATAGTGCTTATATGCCAGCACCGATGATGGAAGGTGATTTGGAGCCGTTAGCAAATTATGCGGGACAATCTGCCGGTTTAGTTAAAAATATAAAATCTGTACAAGAAATATTAGATAAAGTCATTGCAGATGCCATTAAACAAATTAATATCTGCCAAAATTTAGTTTCTTAGCCATACGCGAGGTCATCATGAATTTAAACTTCAGAAAAGCTAATCGAAATGATGTAGCACCTATTGTACAACTGCTTGCGCACGACCCATTGGGAAAACAGCGAGAATCTTATCAAATACCTTTATCTGCAGATTACTATACAGCCTTTGATGAGATTAATTCTGACAAAAATCAATATCTGATTGTAGTTGAAGATGCTGATAGAATTATTGGCACTCTACAGTTGACAATGATTACTTACCTCACTTATTGCGGTGGCAAACGTGCTCAAATTGAAGGCGTCCGCATCGATGAAGCCTATCGCGGACGGGGTATTGGAAAATTGATGATACAATGGGCGATTGATAAAGCCCGTGAATTAAATTGTCATTTAGTACAATTAACTATGGATAAACAGCGTCTAGAGACAATTGAGTTTTATAAAAAATTAGGTTTTATTGATTCTCATCAAGGGATGAAATTACATTTGAGTTAGAAATTTCGAATTTGCAAAAGAAAAAAAGAAAATTACCTCCCAATGCAGATCACGATTTCAAATACGAAGTGCAACACCCCTAACCCTATTGAAGAGACAGGTAATATTGACGGATTTGATTTTAATTAGCTCTACTTGTTCTGAAAAATTTCTTCCAATTTATCAAATAATCGTAACAACCGAGAAAATGCAATAAAGTGCACCTCACACTGATTAATCATGATTTTTTTATTAAAATCCTTCGTAATAAAAAAACCATGCTTAGGTTGGTAAGCATCGATAAAAGAACGAAAGCTTTTGCTGATAGTCGCTGCCTGCATATGCCTAAATTTAGCTTCAATAGGAATCACAGAATCTGCGTGACACAAAACAAAATCTACTTCTGCCCCACTCTGCGTGCGCCAAAACTTAATGGCAAAATCATAAAAATGCTGTATTTTAAATTTGAGTAGTTCTTGAAAAACCGCACTTTGCACTAATAAACCTATATCAAAACGCGTTTCAAGCGGCTGAGATAAATTATGCAGGGACTGATTTCTAAAACCATTATCAATAAAATAAAAAATAGGATTGCTGGTAATTTCTTTACGTTTATTGCCAACAAAAGGCGATATACGCGCTAAAACATAAGTATTTTCTAGTATAGAAAGATAATTTTGTATGGTTGCAGATGCTACCTGACAATCCGTGGCTAATTGCTGGTAGTTGACTAATTGACCTGAACTATGTGCAATTAATGTAATCAGGTTTTGCATGACATCGGCTTTACTGACTTTTAAAATTTCGATGATATCTTTGTTAATGTAGTCGTTATAGATTTGTCGAAGTAATAAAGTTTTTTCGCTGGATTTGACGACAGCGGGATAGCAACCATAAATAAGCTGTTGTTTTTCATCTATTTGATTTATTTCTTGATAACTCAAAGGTAACACTAATACCTCTAGATGACGCCCGGTTAAATATTCCTGTACTTTACTTTTCATTTCTAATTGTGAAGAACCAGTAGCAATCATTTTGATATTTAATTTTAAATCGGCACACGCTTTTAATAATAAGCCCGGATTTTCTAAGCGTTGTACTTCATCAATTAAAATAATCGGTTTTTCTAAATGAAATTCATCAATAGCTTCTTGAATAAATAGTGGCGTAGTTAACCAATTTCTAATATCAATTAGATCACAATTCAGATAGAGCAAGCTGTTGAAGCGTTGTTGCAGAATAAGCTCTTGGGCTAAATGCAAGGCTAAAGTGGTTTTGCCTGCTTGGCGAGGTCCAACTAGTATTAGCCAAAGTTTGTCCCATTCTGGCAATAATAATTTCGAAGTCTGTAGACGCGGCACATAATCATGGTTACTAATCGCTATACTGGAATTTTTTAGCCAGGGATTAGCCTGGTAAATGAGCTGAATAAGCTGGTCTTTCATTTTAACCCGGTTAAAAATTAGATATCTCTATTTTAACCGGGTTAAATCACAAAATCAAACCTCTATAACACCTTTCGCGCCCGCAAAACCCGGGCTTGTTTAGGGTCCATTTTCAATGGCCTATAAACTTCAACCCTATCTCCCGCTTTTAAAGGCTGCGATAACGCGACCAACTGGCCAAAAATGCCTACTTTATTCAGCAATAAATCAATATCGGGAAAATGCTGCAGAATCCCCGATTGCAAAATCGTTTCCTCTACTGTACAGCCTATGGGAACTACTAAAGGGATAATAAGCTGCTGATTCTTCAAGCCATAAGCCACTTCGACTGCGATCATGCGGCGCCATACATCTCATGTGCACGTTTACAAAATACCTCAACCAAGGTATCGGCAACGGGATGAAACACTGGAGAGAACATCATGCCTATTAATTTATTAGCAAACTCAAACTCCAAATCCAAACGAATCCGACTGCCATCTGTCAGCTCTTCAAAACGCCAAAAACCTTCCAAATGGCGAAAAGGACCGTTAATCAAACGTATTTCGATCATTTTATTCTCCTGCAGGCGGTTGCAGGTGGTAAATGATTTTTGTAGGCCGCCACGCGCAAAATCTAGTTTGGCCTGAATTTCATCCTCGGTGCGGCTTAATATCTCCGCGGATTTACACCAAGGAATAAAATGAGGATAATCCTCAATACGATTCACCAAATCAAACATTTGCGGTGGTGAATAAGGGATAACTGCTTCGCGATTGATAATCGTCATGAATTAAAATCCGGTCAAAAAATTAACATTTAGTTTAAAGGTATAATCTACGTCATGAACGCCCAGAAAACAACTTCCGCCGACCAAACTATCGCCCTAAACCGCAAAGCACATCACGATTATCATATCGAAAAACGTTTTGAAGGCGGATTAGTGCTTGAAGGCTGGGAGGTTAAAAGCTTAAGAGCAGCACGAGCACAGCTGAAAGACAGCTATGTGATTATGCGCAATGGCGAAGCTTGGTTGCTAAATGCCCATATTTCACCCTTGAGTACTGTTTCCACCCATATTCACCCTAATCCCGAACGCAGCCGCAAATTACTATTACATGAAAAAGAACTAAGTTTTTTAGCTGGAGCAGTACAACGAGAGGGCTATACCTTGATTCCTCTGGCGCTCTACTGGAAGCGTAACCGCGCCAAAATTGAATTTGGCCTCGCCAAAGGTAAAAAGCTATTTGATAAACGAGAGAGCGAGAAACAACGCGACTGGCAGCGGGAAAAGCAGCGGATGTTAAAGAAATAAGCAACCACTCACCTTTTTCTAGGCAGGAGGCGGTTTATTTTTATTATTTTCTGTTCGATATACATAAATATATGCTTGTTTTTTGTGCCAATTTTTTCATAATTCAGGCCTTTTTCTTATAGGCGATCGTACGTCAAAACTCCTAATTAATATTCCCTTAATTTTAAAGAGTTAATATAAAACCTACTTCTATCCCGTGAGCACTGAGCAAGACCAATCTAATTTAAAGATATCATTATGCATATACGCGTCAAAATAATTGCTTTCTGCTTTATCATCCTCTCTTCCCTCAGCGTGATGACCTCTGCTCTTGCGGATACAACTACTTTTACCACAGAACAAAAACTGCAGATGGCACTTGCCTGGAGTAAGGCGGGCAGGAATATCAATGATGCTGGAGCAGCCGTCAATGCTTGGGCAGCCCTGGGAGGCTCCTATGACGATTTTCTAAAGACCGTTGAGACTGCGCCCCCTAATTGGAACCCCGGCAAATCCTATACAGAAATGGGCAATTTAGCCAATGGCTATGAACTATACACTGATGTTGAAAGGTTGCAGATGGGGGGAGCATGGTATCCCAGAGATATGAATAATTACGCCGCAGCAATCAATGCCTGGGCTACCCTGGGAGGAACTGCAGAGGACTTTATTCAAAAGGCCAAATCCATGGGCCCCGATTGGAATCCTGCCCAAGATCTTACCAATATGGAAACCGCTTGGATTCTCAGCGGACATAATCTGGAAGATTTTTTTATAACTTACCAAGCTGCGGCCAGATTGGGTATGTCACCCAACGATATTATCGCAGCCATAAAAAATGATCCCAATTGGGATCCCGGCACAGAGGAACGACAAAGATTGGCGGAAGAGGAGCGACAGCGCCAATTGGATGAGCAGCAAAGACTTGCCGAAGAAAACGCAAAATTATTGCAGCAATACAATGATTTTCGCGATGAATTACAAAAATACCAAGACTTATGGAACGAAGTAAACGATAAGATAAATAATCAACAGGATATTGACTGGAACGATATTGCCCAGCGCCTGGGTATAGAGCCTTCCACGCCTGATGATATATACAAAAGATTAGGAGAGCTTAATTACTATCATGGTGTCTGGGAAACTTTTGATCAAACAAGAACCGCATCAGGCCAGTCACCTGAAGACTTTATGCGCTGGATTTTAGGCCAAACAACTGACGCTAACGGCAAAACCTGCCTAGACCCTGCATACAATAACTGCTATTCACAAACACGCACTAAACTGGATGAAATTCTCAATCAGCCCGGGGTAAAACCGCCTATCGGCCGTGCCGATCAACAAAACCCAAGAGATAGTGATTTTTTTGATATCAGCTTTTTAATAGAAAAATTTCATGCCCAGCTACCCGCTTTTATCAATTTTCTTTATGCCTTAAGCTATACGATTGGTATTGTGCTGGTCATCATGGCCTTGTTTAAATTAAAGGAATACAGCTTAACCTCTTCTTCAATGTATGGAGAGTCAGGTCTCATCACTCGATCGCTGGCTTATTTTATAGCTGGTGCCATGCTTATTTACTTACCTTCAGCACTTGATGTCGGCACCACCACTTTTCTAGCCGACAATGGCGATAATTCTCTATTTTCCTATGCCGCCATAAAAAACAAGGGCTATGGCTATGAAGAACTGATCTCTCCTGTCATCGATATCGTCAAAATAGTCGGATTGCTGGCTTTTATACGCGGCTGGGTGATGTTATCGAAAATGGGTAATCAACAGCATAAAGGGGTGATGTTTAAAGGCATCACGCATCTAATCGGCGGGATTTTGGCGGTGAATATTATTGGTGTGTATACTATTTTTGCTAGGGTGCTTGGACGGTTGTTTTCGTAGGAGCTACCACTTCTTCTGCCTTATCCCCTTTGAAAAAGGGGGAGGAATGTGGCGCATTAATTAATCTTCCAAGTACGTATACCCACCCAGTCCTTCAGTCAAAGTCTCCAGATAATCTTGGGCTTCTTTTTGTGATAGATTTGCCCTAGCAAACTGCTGATGATAAGCAGCCAATAACTCTTTGCTATCAAACTGCACATAACGCAGCACATCTTCCACCATGTCGCCTTTTACTGGATGCACTAAACGATAGCCTCCCTCCGGCAGCATTTCTACCACCACAGAGTGTGTATCACCAAAGAGATTATGCAAATCGCCCAACGTTTCCTGATAAGCACCCACTAAGAAAATCCCCAACAGATAGGGCTTATCCGCTTGATAGGGTAGAAGCGGCAAAGTGGTATCCACTCCTTCACCATCGACATAACAATCAATACGCCCATCGGAATCACATGTCAGATCTTGCACCACCCCACGGCAAACCGGTTTTTGATCCAGTCCTGAAAGCGGCATAATGGGAAATACCTGATCGATCGCCCAAGCATCCGGCAATGACTGAAACAAAGAAAAATTACAAAAATATTTATCTGCGAGTTTTTCATTGATTTCATCCAGCACTTCGCGGTGGGCGCGCACGCTATGCTTTAACAAATCCCGCACCTTGATACAGGTAGTGAGATAAATTTGTTCAGCACGTGCACGCTCCGGCAGACTGATGATTCCGTGGTTATACATGCTGTGCACTTCACTCATCCAGTTGCATGCATCGTGATAAACCTCTAATGCTGAACGTTCTGACAAATTAATTAAACCATCCCACAGCTCGCGCAGTACTAAAGGATCATCTGCGAGAACCGGCTCTAGTTCACTTTTCAGCATGAGGGTGCGCTCTACTTCAATCACATTGGTGATTAATAAGGCGTGATGCGCGACCATGGCTCGGCCTGATTCAGTAATGATACGCGGATGCGGTAAGTTATTTTGTTTACAAATTTCTTCCAGCGTATACACAATATTGTTGGCATATTCGCGCATACTGTAATTCATGGAGCAAAAGCTGCGCGAACGCGTGCCTTCATAATCAACCGCCAAACCGCCACCCACGTCCACGGTATCAATTGGCACACCCAGTGCCCGCAATTCACTATAATAACGCGCACATTCACGCATGCCGCGCTGAATGTCCGCAATATTGGCAATCTGTGACCCTAAATGAAAATGTAATAGTTGCAAAATATTAAGACATCCAGCAGCCTGTAGCCGTTCAACGACTAATAAAACTTGCGCCGCGGAAAATCCAAACTTGGATTTCTCACCACCGGTATGTTGCCATTTTCCAGCGGCCATAGAAGCCAAACGCACACGAATTCCTAGTGTAGGCGTCACCCCCATTTTGTTGGCTTCATCTAAAATAACATCCAGCTCAGTTAGCTTTTCCAAAATAATATAAACTCTATGACCCAAACGTTGACCAATGAGTGCCAAACGGATATATTCCCGATCTTTGTAACCATTACAGACTATCACTGATCCATTTGGCGCAGATAAAGCCATCACGGCTAGCAGCTCTGGTTTACTGCCTGCCTCTAGCCCTATGGGGTGTTCTTTATTGCTGTAGCGTAAAATTTCTTCCACTACCCTGCGCTGCTGATTGGCTTTAATGGGATAAACACTCATGAATTCGCCTTGGTACTCATACTCTTGCATCGCACGCGCAAAAGCCTGCTGCAGCCGTTTGAAACGCTGATGCAGAATATCGGCAAACCGCACCAAAATGGGCAGTGGCAAGCCTTCCTTCTCATACATCGTATTGGCAAGTTCAATCAGATCAATGCCCGGAAGATCACGGCGTCCGTCAGGATAAGCCACCAGCCTACCTTGATCGTTAATATCAAAATAACCATCACTCCAATGGGTGATATTGTATAAATCCCGCGATTGTTGTACTGACCATTCATTCATGATTGTTTGACTCAGATATAAAGATTAGAAATACTAAACAAAATAAACGGCTATTCTTTCACTCTCAGTAGAGATCAAAGAATAGCCGTTTCAGATCCAGAGCATATAAAAAGCCCCCTGCCTTTTACCACATTCCAACTCAAATGATAAGTATTCTTTTTAAATAGCTACTCACTCGATCTCTGCCGCCTCAGGAGCATGGAATATATATTCACCTCTCCCCTTGTGGGCTGATGGATCGACACAAAAAGTGATAGAATTGATTTTAGAATCAAAAGCTTAAGCGCTATGAATGTTTAGTGCAGTCCGCCTGAGATCCCGCGATCAAGTCGCG
>DASZWJ010000046.1 GCA_035546635.1 Gammaproteobacteria bacterium | reverse complement strand
AGAAGGTGCCCGTGAGGGCGGATGAGGGGTGAGTTTGGGTTGGCTTTACTATAGCAAAAGCCACTGCAAGCTTACCTCTCATCCGCCCTGCGGGCACCTTCTCCCACAAGGGGAGAAGGAAAAAAGTCATGGCTGTATAAGAGCCGCATTAAACTTTGAAGTGCGATATTCTATGACCGAAAAGACCTTCAATCGTGTCGCCATTATTGGCAGGCAGCGTCAGGAAAATTCTAAAGAAACTTTCAAAGCGCTTTATGAATATTTAAAAACCCGTGGTTATAAAACGGTATTTGAACGCGAAACTGCGCCTGAGTTATCTTTAAATGCGGATGAACGTATCTCTCAAGATCGCTTGGCTGAAGCCTGTGATATTTTGCTGGTGGTGGGGGGAGATGGTAGCTTGCTGCATGC
This sequence comes from Gammaproteobacteria bacterium, assembly GCA_035546635.1. Taxonomy (NCBI): domain Bacteria; kingdom Pseudomonadati; phylum Pseudomonadota; class Gammaproteobacteria; species Gammaproteobacteria bacterium. The sequence goes on along the minus strand of DASZWJ010000046.1, from coordinate 163,304 downwards.
AGCGCGCGTCGCGATAGATCAGTCACTGCCGGTAGCCGGTGTTAACCGCGGACGTTTGGGATTTCTGACGGATATTTACCCGCACCAGTTTGCTAAAATAGAACAACTGCTTAACGGACAGTATCATGAAGAACAACGTTTTTTATTAAACGGATATATTCAACGTCAAGCGCAGGTGACAGTTGCTATTCCGGCTTTGAATGAGATTGTGTTGTCAGCTGGCAATATCGCGCATATGGTTGAATTTAGCATTGCTGTCAATGGCCAAAGCGTGTGCGAAATGCGTGCGGATGGTTTGATTGTAGCGACTCCCACAGGTTCTACCGCTTATGCACTTTCTGGGGGTGGTCCGATTTTGCATCCTGGTTTGCATGCGGTGGTGTTGGTGCCGATGTTTCCTCATACTTTAAGTAATCGTCCAATTGTACTTGATGCTGATAGTCGCATCTCCATCTGCATACCGGAAAATAATGAGGCAATACCTTACATCAGTGGCGATGGACAAAAACGTGTGCCAATTTCTCCGGGCGAAACTTTGATTATAGAGAAAAAATCCCAAACGCTGCGTCTTATTCATCCGCTGGATTATAATTATTTTGAAACGTTGCGGTCTAAATTGGGTTGGCAGGGGAGTGCAGTACCTTTGAATAAATGAGGTAGTGCCTCATTGAAAATAAATATCAAGATTCGCACGATTCAAATTATCCGTATAAATCATCGTATCATGAGATTCTTTATTGTCCTGGCAGACGTAAATAATATTGGTTAAGTCCTGGGTCGTAAAAAACAGCGGATAAGCCAAGCAGGTGCCAAATGCAGCGCGTAAGGTATTATCAACTCGTTTTGAGTACGTGGTTTTCAAAAAGGGTGAAGCGATGATGTTAAAGATAGCCACACCCCCGGGTTTCAAAGCGTGTTTCAAATCCTGAAAATACTGCACGGTTAATAGCTGACTTGGGATATTAGCAATGTTGCTGAAGGTATCTGAGACAATGGCATCAAAACTGTGCGGATGTTCTTTCACAAAACGGCGCGCATCAGCGGCTATAAAAGTGCCATTGATTGGTTTTAAGAAATGTTGCTCGACGATAGGATAAATGCGCGGCTCAATATCCACATAGGTAAAGCGGTTACCGTAAGTATTTTCTGCCGATAAGGTAAAGCCACCTGCGCCTAGTACTAAGATATCTTTATTTCTTAATGCCATATGTTTAAATAAAATATTTTTGATCGTTTCTATATAGGGAAACCCCTTTTTTTGTGCAGATAAAAACGAACTGTGTGAACGATTAATGGATAATATCTTACCGGGTTGGCCATAAACCTGTTCTTTTTGGACTTCATAGTTACCATAAGGTGTAGTTTCAACAAACATACGCGTTTCTATGCCGCGATTTACAACATACACTACAAATCCCAGCATGAGTAAAACCAAAATCATAATCAGTCGCTGTGGCGTAGGTGTGATGAGTAGTATTAAGCTCGCCAGAATCAGATAATTAATAATGACAGTCCATGCGACACCGAGAAAATTCATCAACAATACTGTAGTTAAAACTGCACCTAAAAAAGAACCAATCGTGCTTAAAAATAGGACTTTTCCACCCAGGGCGCCCACCGTTTGTGCAGGCAATAGATTCATGGTGATGGGTACAGTTTGACCCAGAAGATAAGTAATTGGGGCAATGATAAGCAACAGATAAATGACTAATATGGCGAGTAGATTGACTTCTAAATGTCGGCCGACGGAGAAAAATGTATCGATAAAAAGAAACGATAAGCCAAGACCAATGCCAATGGCTGCTAGGAAGAAATTGCGCTGCAGGGCTTTAAATAGGTTTTTATGCTGACGGCCGCCTGCTTGATAACCGTAGGCTAAAAATAATAAGAAAATCCCAATGATTAAGCTGGTGATGATAATATTGTTGCCAACCTCGGGCAGCAATTGACGAATGGCGAGAATTTCTACTGAGATCGTCACAAAGCCTTCGAGTAAAATAATCACTAAGATATAAAAAGGAGATACGCTTCTCTGTTCCATAGAGCACCTGGTTAAATGATTGGGTTTGTCGCAATGATTATACATTTTTTGAGATGCGCTGATGGTATTGCTTCTCATTAAACTAAAACAAGTTAATCTTGCCTTGTTCCATTTCAATTCTTGCCCTTAAATTACTTTTGAGTTATTTTTCGTACCCTATAGGGACAGATTAGCCTTGTTAGCAACTAGGACAATAAGCCTATTCAAAAATGGCTGTAGTAATAGATAGCCCAGCATCATGTTATAAGCGATTAACAAGCTTTTTTCGAGAGTTCAATATTGATACGGCTACCATAGCGCGTTTGATATTTAAGTGGGGAATTGATGATAGTGGCTACCAATCAAAACCCGAAGAATGCAATCGCGATTTATTTGCGACGCTGGGAAATTGAATCTTTATTTCAAAATCTCAAAAGGTTCTCGTATAAGTTAGGTAGGTGAAGCGCGTGACTTCGGGTCATCCTTTTCTCCATCACTCATCATCACTGTATGGGTGTCGTATGCTGAAGGATTAATACCATCGTCATCATCTTTCTGTCTCCAAAAGCTAGTTTCTGGCGCGCTATAAGCTCTGGAGCGGGATAAACTGTAAGAGCTGGACGCGCTTGTGGAGCTATATGAGCTCGAAGAGCTAGAAGAGCTGCTTGTTGCATACTTGTTTTCATCAGGTTCTTTAAGTGGTCTTTTGAGAATATAGTTGGCATAGTAATGATTCATGTCCTGTTGGCATTGAATAATCCAAGGTGTATCTTTGGGATTTATTTTCTTAACGGTGCTAAGAGACATGTGCATTTCTTGCAACAAAAGTATAAAATTATCTAACTTTTCTGGATTTTTAAGTAGGTCATTTATCCATTCTGAGTCAGTTGTTAGTTTCTTTATGGCCATAAACGCTGCGCGAAGCAAAAATCCATTATCCACGAGTTCATTAGATTGAGTTTCTAAAACAGTGGCTATTAGATTGTTGCTTGAAAGGTATTGATTGGCTCCGGGTAGATACCCTTGTGTGGCATACAGTTGAACCAATCTTGTTAATTCTTGAATAGAGTCCTGATTAGCATCTCTTACAGCTATGTAAAAGGATTGGCTAATAACGTCATGGGTAGCTTCTTTAAGAGTTTCCCCCCAAGATACCTCTTGAATAATTTTTTCTATTCTCGCAATAGCCATTGCTGCGGCTTTATCAAGGGGTAAAAAATTAGTTTTTTCTTTCTGTTCATAATCTGACATATTATATACCTAGAAGACAAGATTTGGTTGTTGTATACAAATATTTTCGCGATCCCTCAAGAAAGAAGTGTGATTGATACAATAAAAATTAGTGTAACGTGTATTCTTTATTTTACTTTTTTATAATTAAAATTGTATTAAGGGCACCTCTAGAAATTAGAAATTTTCGCTCAAGACAAGGCGGATTAGATTTTAAACCTGCGTTTATACGGGAATAAATGAGGATTTTAAAATCTAATCCAACGCAGTATTGAGCGAAAAGATCAATTTCTAGAGGTGCTCTTAAGGCTAAGCCAGTTAATATGAGTCAATTCGGCCCTGTGAAAAGTGCCCATTCTTTAATATAGTCTTAAGATTCTATTGATAAAATCCTATTAAATTTTTAAAAATTATCGATTGAATAATGCTCGATTTTGCAACATTTGTTGTTAAAAATGCATAAATTTTATATAAAAATAACATTTTAGTTTGCAGTCTCTTTTCTAAGAAGCAGAGAGGAGAAGGTTGACAAGGTGAGTATTGCGAAAATTTTAGCATCTAGAAGCGAAGTTGCATAAACTGTTTTTTTGGAGAGATCCCATGCGTTTTAGTTTAAAAATAATCACCTTGCTTTTTTCAGGAGTGCTTTTGTTAGTACCCTCTGTTAGTCAAGCACAGTACGATATAGGTCCTCCTATGGGGGGGGGTGGCATTGATTGGGATCTTTTTGGACTATACACAGAAGCTTATCAAGCTTTGGGCATAAGCTTTAGTGAACTTCCCAATATGACTGAGGAAGAAAAACGCAATACGATAGACCAGTATTTGGCTAAAAATGAGCAGTTATTTGAACAGTATATGACAGAGCTTTACGGTTATGTGGAGATATTAAACGGAATACAGAATAGTACCGATGCAGTAGACTATGATGAAATCGCGCAACAACTGGGTCTAGAGCCAGGGGTATATACACCGGATGAAATTCTTCAGCGACTTAATAAAATTAAAGATCAGTATTATCTGGTGCGACAGGGTCAAGAGAGCGCCAATGCATCGGGTATCACCACGGGACAATATATGCGATGGCTGATGGGCTATGTTGCTCGTGATGGTGTCTATTGTAATAGCTATCCTCACGCTTCTTATGGGGATCCATATAACCCTTCCCCGGAAGATTTCTACAGCACAGATAAGGTCAGCTGTTTAAGCGATCTTAGGAATCTGCCGGACACTATACTACATGCGCCACCGGCGAATCCTAATCCGCCAACACCGCCTACACCCCCGGAACAGTTGGAATCTGATACCTCCGATGTGGGTAAGGGACTCCTAAATAATCTGCGTATGCAGATCCCATCGCTGGTAAGGCTGGTTTTCGCCATGAGCTATACCATCGGTGTAGTGTTTTGTATCATCGGCATGATGAAGCTGAAACATATTGGTGAGAATAGAGGCGCCAGTATGTCCCATACTGGGGGATTGGTTGGTGTGATGGCTTATATGATTACGGGCACGGCGTTGATTTACTTGCCTTCCAGTTTGCATATGACCACAGGGACATTTTTTGCACTGGGAGGGGATTCTTCGGCATTTGCTTATTCAAGTGAGGCTGCAGCGGGTATGAGCTTTGATAACCTGGTGGCTGTGGTGGTGGATATTGTGAAGCTGGTGGGTTTGATCGCCTTTGTGCGCGGCTGGATCTTGTTGTCTAAGGTGGGTAGTCAGTCATCGCATGGCACGATGGGTAAAAGCCTGGTGCATATTGTAGCGGGTATTTTGGCGGTGAATATTGTCACTACATGGGAAGTGGTCAGAGCAACGTTTGATTATGCGTGGTAGGAATTTCTTGCAGCCTTGATTTTCCTCTTACAGCCGTGGCTTTTTCCCTTCTCCCATCCCGCAAGGGGATTCCCTTCGGTCACAGACGGGAGAAGGAAGTATGTATTTTTTTATTATTAGAGAATATACCGACTCAAATCTTCATTCTTCAATAAGCTGGTGAGCTGTTTATTCACATACTCTGCGGTAATATCCAACATTTCTCCGCTTCTATCGGTTGCTTCAAAAGAAACGCTTTCCAATAAGCGTTCCAAAATAGTGTACAGCCTTCTTGCGCCAATATTTTCTGATCGTTCATTGACCTGAAAAGCAATTTCCGCAATGCGTCTGATGCCATCTTCAGTAAAATTCAATTTAAATCCTTCAGTGCCCATTAATTCAGTGTATTGCGTGACTAAAGAGGCTTGCGGTTCGGTCAAAATACGCGCGAAATCGTCAGTCGTCAGGGCTTTTAATTCAACTCGTATAGGTAGCCGGCCTTGGAGTTCTGGCACCAGATCTGAAGGTTTGGATAAATGGAACGCACCTGAGGCAATAAATAAAATATGATCGGATTTCACCATGCCATATTTAGTGGATACGGTTGACCCTTCGACTAATGGCAATAAGTCGCGTTGCACGCCTTCGCGGGAAACATCAGCGCCGCCATATTCGCTGCTGCGGCGGACAATTTTATCGATTTCATCCAGAAACACGATGCCATTTTGCTCGACACTTTCTATAGCTAGTTTGCGTATCTCATCATCGTTAACCAGTTTGGCAGCTTCTTCGTCACCCAATTGTTTGAGCGCATCTTTGATTTTCATCTTGCGCTTTTTGGTGCGTTCACCTGCCAGAGTTTGGAACATACCTTGTAACTGGCTGGTCATTTCTTCCATGCCGGGAGGTGCCATGATTTCTATGCCTACCTGAGCACTGACTTCAATTTCGACCTCGGTTTCATCTAATTGGCCTTCGCGTAATTTTTTGCGAAATAATTGCCGAGTGGCGCTGTCTTCTTCTGTTGCTGCTGCTTTACTGGCGATGGTGGAGCGCGGCGGTGTGAGTAGCACATCGAGGATGCGTTCTTCGGCGATCTCTTCAGCGCGGCTGCGCACTTTTTCCATTTCGCTTTCGCGTACCAGTTTGACTGCCACATCGGCTAGGTCGCGGATGATGGATTCTACATCTCGGCCGACGTAACCGACTTCAGTGAATTTGGTGGCTTCCACTTTAATAAAAGGGGCTTTGGCTAATTCGGCCAGGCGGCGGGCGATCTCGGTTTTACCGACCCCTGTGGGACCTATCATTAAGATATTTTTGGGGGTGATTTCTTTAGCCAGTTCGGCGGGCAACTGCATGCGGCGCCAACGATTACGCAGGGCGATTGCCACGGCTCGTTTTGCTTCATCTTGGCCGATAATGTATTTGTTTAATTCTTCGACAATTTCACGCGGGGTCATGGTGGATTGAATATCGATGGAAATCTGTCTATGTCGTCTTTGTGCCATTTTATATTCTCGTATTTAAAGTTATTTAGCAGCTTCAGTGGAAAGTTCTTCGATCACAAAATTTTTGTTGGTGAATACGCAAATCTCGGCTGCGATCGTCAAGGATTTTTCAACAATGTCACGAGCGCCTAGGTCAGTGTGGCGTGCCAGTGCTCTGGCTGCTGATTCAGCATAAGCGCCACCGGAGCCTATAGCCATGATGCCTTCTTCCGGTTCAATCACATCGCCTAGGCCAGTGATAACTAGAGAGGATTTGGCATCAGCCACAGCTAATAATGCTTCTAAGCGTCGTAGGATTTTATCGGTGCGCCAGTCTTTGGCTAATTCCACAGCAGCGCGGGTTAAGTTGCCGGCGTGTTTTTCTAGTTTTGCTTCGAATAGTTCCAGTAAAGTAAAAGCGTCAGCGGTGCCGCCGGCAAAACCGGCGATGACTTTGTCATTATATAAGCGTCGCACCTTTCGGGCATTGCTTTTCATGACCATGGATTTACCCATAGTCACTTGGCCGTCGCCACCGATAACAACGCGGTCGCCACGCCTTACGGAGAGGATGGTGGTGCCTCTGAATTGTTCCAAGGGGAGTCTCCTGTGGTTTGAGTGCGTTTTATGTATATGGTGAGTCTGTGTGGGTATTTCAAGGTAGGAGTAAGTAAGTGGGAGTAAGTAACTACCAGAGGGTCTTTTTTTTGTGGATGAGAGCATTGTTTAAGCACTGTATCCCCTCTCCCCTTGTGTGCATACCCTAAGCCTTGTGGGAGAGGGGGTTACGGGGCTACAACTACTGTTTAACTACCATACTTGAAATATTATTCTCACGTAATGTTTGCTGCTTTTCTAAAGCTTGCTGTTTTGTGGAAAATGGGCCAGCAAATATTCGGTTCCACACCTCGCCATCTACTGTGGATTTTTGAATGCTCACACTTAAACCCAACATAGACAGCTGTGCTTTGAGGCGATCTGCCTCGCTGTAATTTTTAACAGAAGCCACCTGTAACATATATTTGCCCGTGTGATTGGGAATTGCTTCAGAGGGTGTGGTGGGCTTTGTTGTTGTGGGAGGGGCTTCTAAAGTAGAGGTGGTGTCGGCTGTGTGTGATGGAGTAGGTGCAGTAGGGGTATTGGCAGCTTTAGTTGGGCTAACGGCGTTAGTGGTGGTTGGCACAGTTGCGGGGGCTATGGGTTTTTTGGCAACAGGTGTTTGTGCGGTTGGGGTTGGTGTAGTACTGCTAGCATCGACTTGCGCCTTTGGTAATAAGGTATAAAAATCAAACTGTGGTGTATGGGATTGGCCGGCAGTGCTGTCAGCTGTGGGATGGTCTTTTTTGATAGCCGCATGATGAGATTGAATTGGCGGAAGTTGGTGTTTGGACGCCTTGGCATGTAAGAGACTGGGTGCGTATTCCCAAAAAATAGCAATGGCTATCAGTAGCCCAACTAAAATACCGATGAAGGTCCATTTAAACCCGCCGGCAGTATTTTTGGGCGCAGGCTTAGTGTAGCGTTTGGATGGACGGGTTGAATGCGTTCTGCGGTAGTCTCTGGCCATAATTAGTTTTCACATTGTGGTTTGGTTTGTGTCTAGGTTAGGTATTTTGTTGCTGATTAATCACGATCCCATTCACCCTAAGTTGCTGGTTTTTATAAAAAAGATCTAAAATATAGCTGTTATCCTCGGGGATTAACCATTTCTTTAGTATCCATTGGTCAATTTGCTGTTTGGCTTGTTGTAAAGGTTCTGCATTGGGATTGGCAGAACCGTTAGGAACGCCGGCAGAAGTAGTCATTGCCCGTAACATGGCGCTATTACCAAAGCTGGTTAAAAATTCCGTTAACATGGCATCGGGTATCTTTAGATGCGCTTTAGCATCTAAATTGTGCAAAAAATCTGCTAGATTCGTTGTGGTGGTGGACTGCGGTTTTATCACCATTTGCATATTAGCGATGAGATTACCTGAAGCGAGAACTAGGTTCAATTTTTCAATATTCACTTCCAGTCCTTTGTTTAGCAGTATCATGAATAAATCATTATAACGTAGAAGTTGCGTGGGTAAGAGGGCTTCTGTGCGATTGATTTGCGTGAGTTCTTTGCGTAATGCTAACAAAGTGGGCACATCCAGATTGTTAAGAGATAATTTAAGTTGTTGTGGCCCATAAGCATTATTATCTACTACCACTTTATTCAAAATGGTATTTAATTTGTAGGTCATTTTTGCGCTGTTTTCGGCGCTTTGTGATTGCATAGTCAGGCCGTTTAACTGAATCTGAGATTTATGATCTATCGTCTCCCAGGAGGCGTCGCTGATTTTGGTGGTTCGCCAACCTAGGTATAAGCCACTTGGACTTTTGCGTAAGCTGAATTGTTCGCTTAGGTTATTAATTTTCTGTAAAAACTCTGTGGTGGTAATGGTTCCCTCGGGGACATCAATGTTGGCATAGATTTGATTGAGATCGGATGAAAGTAATAGCGTCGCAGTCAAACCATTTACGGTAGCATTGATGTATTGAGCGGAGTTGACTAGATGTAATTCTGGGGCATTTATAACGCTTAATAATGAACCATCCAATTCTACGAAAGTGATGGAATCCATATTGCCTAAGGCGGTTTTGACATTACTTTTAACGACAGCTCTTCCGAATAGAAAGCGTTTTTGTCCAGTCTCTGAAACGATGCGTAAAAATGGACCATGTTGTATATGTTGGTTAAGCGTAAACTGGATGGGGGCGCCTTTGGTTTTTTCATTGCCTAACCAGCGATTGATCTCAAGCAGGCTGGGTTGGGTCAACGTTACTTCTACAGCGGCATCTGAATGAAACCAGCCACGTTGGTAATTAAGAAGTTTCATCTTGACGTGTTCGGATTGGGATAGGGATTCTAGGATTGCGGTGTATTTGTGTTGTACGGCAAATCCCATTCCCCAAGGTAATAATAGGGTAAGGCTAGCGATGATGATTACTAGACAGATTGCAATCCAGATTAGCCATTTTTTCATTCGGTTACCTTTTGACGGTGCCACTAGGCGCTTTTTAGACAGTGAGTTAGGGAGAGGGCTTAAGTGAAAACGCTGTGAATACGTCCATGTACGCTCCATTGTTTCATCCATGAAACAAAGGTTTCACTTAAGCCCTCTCCCTAACTCACTGTCTAAAAAGCTCAGTTGAGTGCCATTTAAATCGTATTTACTTCATGATATTACATCATGTTTGGCGCAGTTAGCCCCAACAATGTCAAACCATTATGCAATACTTGTCGTGTCGCGGTTATTAGGGACAGGCGCGCGTTTCTTAGTGCGGCATCATCCACCAGAAAAGAATGTGCATTATAATAAGCATGGAAATGATTGGCTAATTCTTGTAGATAATGTGCAACAATGCCGGGTTCGTAGGCTGTGGCTGCGGTCTCAATAATTTCAGGATAACGTGACAGGCTGTTTAATAGGTCTTTTTCGTGGGTGTTATTTAGAAGATGCACTGACGCTTTACCTTGGACGCTGTCCCACTGCCATTGTTTTTGCTGTAATTGTCTAAACACACTGCAAATGCGTGCGTGCGCGTATTGAATATAATAAACCGGATTATCACTGGATTGTGATTTGGCGAGTTCCAAGTCAAAATCCAAATGTTGGTCGCGTCTTCGCATGATGTAAAAGAAACGCGCGGCATCATTGCCTACTTCGTTGCGCAGTTCGCGTAAGGTCACAAATTCACCGCCGCGGGTGGACATAGACACGCGGGTTTTGCCGCGGTAGAGAATGGCGAATTGTACTAATAACACTTTGACTTTATCGACATTTTCTCCCAAAGCGGTAACCAGCGCGCGCAAACGTGGAATGTATCCGTGGTGATCGGCGCCGTAAATATCTAAAAGTTCATCAAAACCACGTTCTAATTTATTTAAATGATAACCCACATCGGAAGCAAAATAGGTAGGTTGGCCGTTTTCGCGCACGACGACGCGGTCTTTTTCATCGCCAAAATCTGTGGAGCGAAACCAGGTGGCGCCGTCTTTTTCATAGAGATAGCCGCTTTGGCGAAGTTTTTCTATGCCGCGGGTAATATCACCGGTGGTGTGTAGCTGGCTTTCTCGAAACCAGGTTTGGCAGCTCACGCCAAATTGCAATAAATCATCATGAATGTCCCGTAATATGCTATTTAAACCGTGCTCAAATACGACGGCGAATTCTTTTATGCCAAGGAGTTGTTCGGCGCGAGTGATTAAGCTGTCAACATAGCTTTCTTCTGTGGTTTCATCATCTGGAGGTAGTTGCGCATAAACCTCAGCTGCTGGTTTGTAAAAACGTTCGCCAGCTTGTATTTTCAGTTCTCGGGCGATTTCGATGATGTAATCACCTTTATAGCCGCGGCGCGGAATAGTGATGGATTCACCAAACAGTTCTAGGTAACGCAGCCAGACACTGACTGCCAAAATTCGCATTTGCCGACCTGCATCATTGACATAGTATTCGCGATGTACCTGGAATCCGTAGGCTTCGAGTAAATTGGCGCAACTGGCACTGAATGCAGCTAGGCGCCCGTGTCCTACATGCAGTGGTCCAGTTGGATTGGCGGAGACGACTTCCACATGTATACGCCGTCCAGCGCCTTGATTGCTGCGTCCGTAATCCTCTGCTTGAGCTAAAATCAGGGGGATAACTTGCTGTAGTGTGGAATCAGCAAGAGAAAAATTAATAAATCCCGGTTTCGCTACAGTGACTGCTTCGACACCCTCTATTTTTGGTAAGTGCGCGACGATATCGTCAGCAAGTTGTTGTGGGTTTTGCTTACATTGTTTGCCAAGAATTAAAGCGATATTGCAGGCAAAATCACCGTGTCGTGGATCACGTGCGCGTTCTATTTGTATTGAGACGTTGAGGTCAAGCGGGAGTTTGTTGTCATTTTGTAATGCCGCAATGCTGTTTGCAATAGCAGTTTTAAGTTGTGTTTTCATGGGGTTAAGGCTCAAGTGGCAGGTTTTTGTATAGGTTAGGATAAAGGTTCATAGGCGTCAACCTAGACCATTAAATAATCTATGACAATCTGGCATAACAATTCTGCTGCAATTGGTAAAATTGCGTCGTTAAAATCATAGCTAGCATTATGGCAGGATGCGGTATGGGTGCCATTGCCAATAAAAAAATAGCAGCCGGGTATTTTTTCCAGATAGAAGGCAAAATCTTCAGAGGCGCGTGCGGGTTGCGGCTTGATTCGTACTCTATCATCGCCAAGTAAACGACGCGCAGTGGCAAATACCTGTTGTGTTTCTGTCGCTGTGTTCATGGTTGGAGGGATATAATCGATTAGACTGACTTCGGCGGTGGCGCCATGGGCTTGTGCTAGGTTTTGTACTAGGGCGGTAATACGTTGTTTGGCTGCTTCTCTTTGTTTTATGCTAGCTGTGCGTATCGTGCCGCCAAGGATCGCTGTTTCTGGGACGATATTTCTGCTGGTGCCGCTGTTGAATTCTGTGATGCGCATCGTGATGGGATCGCTGTTAGTAGATAGTTGCTGATTAATGATGGGAAAAGTTTGTGCAATAGCGGCACCAATTAAAATCGGGTCTATATTGTGTTCTGGGGTGGCGGCATGGCCACTTTTACCACGAATGGTGATAACTATATTGGTATTGCCGGAAAGCGCACTGTCAAAGCGCGTGACGACTGTGCTTGTTTCGATGCCGGGATGATTATGCCAGGCGAATATGGCATCTACTTTGGGATTTTCTAGCACGCCGGCCTTAATCATTGCGGGTGCTCCCAGTTTGCAGGCTTCTTCAGCTGGTTGAAAAATCAGTTTTACTTTGCCGCGAAATTGATTTTTGCATGCGACTAAAGCAGAAGCCGCGGCGAGTAGTGTTGCTGTATGTCCATCATGACCGCAGGCATGCATTTTGCCTGGTTGTTGTGATTGATAGGATAGGTGGGTTTGTTCGCTTATGGGTAATGCGTCTAGTTCTGCGCGTAAAGCGACGGTTTTTCCGGGATGGCCTGAGTCTATTACGGCGACTACGCCAGTGCCGGCTAGTTTGATGGGAGTCAGCCCTAAAGCTTGCAATTCATGTACAACGAGGGCAGCTGTTTGCTGTTCTTCAAAACCGAGTTCTGGGTTGGCATGGAGGGTGTGGCGGATGGTGATGAAATGCTTAGCGTTTGTGGAAATGCTATTTCTGAGCTTACTGCTATTTTCGGTCATGTTCATATGGCTGATACCTTGTTCAAAGAAAGGATACACTTTTGAAAAAATCTGAGTTAGCACTGTTTATTTTTAGGCGTGACTTACGTCTTACGGATAATACGGCATTGCTTGCAGCCTGCAAGGAATATAGTCTGGTTTTGCCGTGTTTTATTTTTGATCCGCGGCAGATTGGCGGCAGCAATCCTTATAAAAGTGTTAATGCCATACAGTTTATGGTTGAGTCGTTGCAGGATTTAGAGCGACAGTTAGCGGATAAAGCAGGTAAGCTGTTTTTATTTTATGGAGCGCCTGACCAGGTTGTTATGCAGTTGCTTCGGTCTTTGCCGATTGAAGCTGTGTTCATCAATGCAGATTATACGCCATTCAGTCAGGAAAGAGATGGATTGCTGGAAGCAGTTTGCCGTGACCATAAGGTGAAGTTCAGCGTGTTTGACGATGCGTTGCTAAATCCACCTTTTGCTATCACTAAAAGCGATAAAAGTTATTATTCGGTATTTACGCCTTATTGGAAATCGGCAAGTAAAGTGCAAGTGGCGCGACCGGTGCAGTTAAGAAAAGCGCATTTTTTTATTGGAAAAATTAAACAGGCATTGGGAATTGCGATCTATCATAAAGTTTGTCCTGTGACGAATACTAACCTTTACCAGTCGGGTGGTCGTGCGAATGCTTTGGCGATTTTGGCAGTCTTGGCCAAATTTAAAGATTATACAGCGCATCATGATATAGCAGCTTTGGAAAATACTTGCTTGTCTGCTCATCTGAAATTCGGAACGGTTTCTGTGCGTGAAGTGTTCCATGCAGTGCAGCAGGCATTGGGAGAAAATCATCCATTATTGCGGCAGTTATATTGGCGTGATTTTTATACGCAAATTGCTTTTCACGCCCCTTTTGTGTTTGGGCACTCTTACCAGAAAAAATATGAAAAACTCTGGTGGAGTCAGGATAAAAGCGCTTTTGAAAAGTGGTGTACTGGAAAAACAGGCTTTCCCTTGGTAGATGCTGGCATGCGTCAATTAAATCAAACTGGATTTATGCATAATCGGGTACGCATGGTGGTGGCTGCATTTTTAACCAAGGATTTGCATATCGATTGGCGCTGGGGGGAGCGTTATTTTGCGCAGTATTTGTTAGATTATGATCCAGCAGTGAATAATGGCAATTGGCAATGGTGTGCTTCGACAGGTTGTGATCACCAGCCGTGGTTTCGAATTTTTAATCCATGGTTGCAGCAGAAAAAATTTGATTCAAATTGTGATTATATTAAACGTTGGGTTACGGAGTTGCAGGATATTGAACCTTCGATTATTCATCGCTGGTACGATGCAAAAAGTCCCGCGATCAAGGGGTACCCGCGACCTATGTTGGATCATGCTACAGAGAGTGATTTGACGAAAAAAATATTTAGAGGGCAATAATAATGAGAAACAAGCAGCTAGTTAATTGAATCACATTGGACAGCAATGCGCTGATGAGTCAGGGCTGGGAACTTTTCTCGGATATTTTTTTGCAGTTGCAGATCTACGTTTGCAGTAATAACGCCGGATTCTTCATCAATTTGGCTTAGAACTTTTCCCCAAGGGTCGACGATGCGGCTATGGCCGTAAGTGGCATGTTTTTGGGGAGAATGCTGGCCGGTTTGGCAGGCGAAAATAAAATAATTCAGGCTTTCTATCGCGCGGCAGCGGGTTAGGGCTTCCCAATGATCCTGTCCAGTTTTTACGGTGAAAGCACAGGGTACTGCGACGATTTGTGCGCCTTTATTGACCAGGCAGCGAAATAGTTCGGGGAATCTCAGGTCATAACAGACTGCAAGGCCGAGTTTGCCAAAGGGTGTATCTATCACGACGATCTCATGGCCTGGGTCGAAGGTTTGTGATTCACAATAGGTTTCAACGCCCGAGGTAATGGTCACGTCAAACAAATGGATTTTGTCATAACGGGCAGCGATATGGCCTTGATCGTTGTAAACAATACAAGCGGCGCTTACTTTGTTGGGATTGTGCGTTTTGATGGGTATGGTGCCTCCCACCAGCCAGATTTTATGCTGTTTTGCTCGAGAAGCTAAAAAATCTTGAATTACGCCATTCCCAAATTCTTCCTGCAATGCCAATTTAGTCATCTCTTCTGCACCCATCATGGGAAACATTTCTGGTAACACTACAAGCTGCGCGCCTTTGTTGGCCGCCGTTGCAATGAGATGGGATGCTGCGGTTAAGTTACTTGTTAGATTAGGGGTAGAAGTCATTTGAATGGCAGATACGAGGGTCATATAGGTATGCCTTTAGAAAGTTTTTAGTTCATATTAACAGAGATTTTTAGCTGACAGCATGCCAAAAAGTCCGTTCCGCCTAAAGACTACATTTTTGAAACTATGACTATGCTGTAATCACAGACGAACTCAACAAAGGTCAATAGGGAAATCGCAGGATAACACCCTCCAAGGAGGGGGAACCACGGATGGAAATGCGGTCAAGGCCTGAGTAGTGTGAAACTAAATTCTCGAGTGTCATGTTATGTTAGCCGACTTGCCAATGCCGATACAGAAGCAAATACTAAGTTATCTTGAAGCAGATAATTTTCGTGCAGCTAAAGAACTACACGATTCATTTCTGCTGTATAAAATTAACAAACAAAATTATGATCAAGACGATAGTTTTGATGATGATGAAGATGAAAAATCTTAAACTTATCTCATATCTTTAAAATCTTTTAAACGCCTAAGTTTCCATGCTTTTTAGTCAATTATTAAACCCCTCCTCTCCCTAATGGGAGAAGAGAGGGTGTTTATTTAGCTGTTGGTGTTACCGGACTGAGTGGGTTCTGTCTCAGTTCCATGCATTTTTTCGCACTGTTCCTTAGTCAGTTCCAGATATCCCTGGCCTTTGCAGCTATTTTGACCTTTGCAGGCGTGCGCATAAAAGGTACTGGTTTTGCAAGCGCTTTGGCCTTTGCAGGAATTTACGCCATAGCATTTAACATTATCAGCCAATGCTTGGGTAATGGGGGCGACGGTGAATGCCAATGCTACAGTAGTAGCTAGAGCGGTGCCGATTAGGTTCTTTTTGATCATAAAAACTCCTTTTAATATGAATATCATAAATTAACGATTAAAAATGGCATTTTAACGTAAATTTTTAGAAAAGGAAATAGAGGCTTGTTGGCTGAAATGAAGTCTCACCCCCTTTTTCAAAGAGGTGACCCCTCTGTAAGAGAAGGCGAGTGAGTGAGCGGAACAATTGTTATCTTTTCTCGGTCAGCATTGGAATCCTTTAAGCTAATAATGTCCCAATTTTTATCCAGCGCGATTTGTTTTAAATTAATGTCCGGATCTACAGCAATGGGTTTATCCACTTGGCTTAATAAGGGCAAATCATTAATAGAATCGCTGTAAAGGATGGTGTAAGTCGGGACAATGTTATTCGCTTTAATCCATTGTTGAAAACGTAAAGCTTTTCCAGGTCCAATGCTAGCAACGCCAGCCAATTTCCCGGTAAATTCACCATCAGCTATCTGTGGTTCTGTCGCGATCAAGTGGTGTACACCCGCGTGAGATGCCACGGTAGTTGCGATGTATGCGAGGGTGGCAGTTATCAATATGACTAAAGTATCAGGTTGTTGTTTATATTCTTGGATGAGACGTAAACCGGTACTGGATATTTTCGGCTTGATCAGTTGGTTAAAAAAATCCTCAAGCCACGCTTGTCTTAAGTGCGCGGGGATTTTTTTAATCATGGTTAATTCAAATTCATAGCTGGCAATGACATCAAGTTGGCCTACGATATAATCCGCATGAAACTGATTCCAACGTGCATGCTCTTCCTCAGTGACCATACCTTTTTGATCAAGATATTCTCCCCATAAAGCCACGGTGTTTGCAGAGACTAAGGTATGGTCCATATCAAAAAGCACCACATTTCTCTTTTGCATGACTGTTACCTCAATTTTAACGATAAAATATAAAAAACTACCAATTTTACAGGCAAATAGGTGGTTTTATTATACAATTTTTTTGAGGTTTTGTCATTAGCTATCTTGGTTAATGTCGTAGCTGTCCATCTTATTGAGTTTTACAGCATAGTTAAGTATTGTTGGGATTATGAATATCAAAATATGAGACAGGTGAGATATGGCTGAAGATAAAGATCGAAAAGAAAAAAAATCGCTGGAATCCCTAAAAAAAGAATTAACACATATACAGGATATCAGTACAAAATTGGTATTTTCTATTGGTGCGGCGTTATTCCTCTGGTACCCTTTTGCAAAAGAAGATCCGGCTCAAGAAGTTATAGTGGAAGAGGTGAGGAAAATAGCGCTATTTTTAACAATTCAAAATATACTGGATCTCTTAAGCCGGTTATCCTTGTCAAAAATTAATATCATCGATATCCACGCAATATTACAAGGCATTAAAAAAAGCCATGAAACGCAATCAACTCAGATTAGCATAGAAACTGATATCTCCAAGATTAAAGAAGAACAAAAAACCAAAAAAGTAAAAGAGGTAAAAAAAGAAATCAACCCGAGTACCAGCACCCCTTCCTCCTCAGCCTCTCCCTTCACTTTAGGACTTAACGCAAAACTTCAAGAAGTCAAACAAAAATATGCGAGAGTTTACTCAACAATGCAGCCATTGGTCGAGAAAATTGCTTTGATTAATAAAAGCAATAACGCAGATATTTCAGCTCGTGCCAACACTCTTTGTCAGGTGTTTGACATGATGATAGCTAAAAAATCTGCTTGGGATAAACTAGAGGCCAAATGGCGCGAAAAATCGGATCAGGAAAAAGAATTATTGTTAACCAAACATAATCAACAAGCTGAAATTATGGACGCCAATGTTAAATCATTATCTATAAAAGTTATTGAGCTTGAAAAAAAAGAGTTTAAATATAAAGTTCAAGTAACATGTAAAAATTATTTAGAAGTTTTAAACGGTACAACACTCACAGAAGCAAAAGAATCAAAAAAATCCTCAGTGATCAAAATTCCTGAAGATCCCAAAAGTCTCATCGCAAGATTGAGAAGAGCCATGCCTAGATTGAAAGCTATAAACCCCAAAGATCATGCTTCTGCAAAAAGAATATTGACCTCTTTATTTGAAACTTCTGCAGAACTTAAGGATACCTGCTCTCGTTTATCTTCTAAGGTGATGATTACACAGGAAGAATTTCCACAATTTCAAGATAAGATTGATCGACAGATATTGCGAGCTGAAACGCTCATAAAGAAAGCTTCCCTTAAAAACACACAACGCTTTAGTTATGCAGGAAATAGAGATGATGAAAAACAAGAAAAAAACCTATCCACAGACGACAGCGAGCTATTAGAAGATAATAACTCTTTCGAATACTAAGGTGAGATGTTAACTAAGACATTCAAGCATCCTTGTGCAACGACTTCGGTTGCTTCTGGCATTGCTAGTTGACGAGCCTGCTTGGCCATTTGTAATAATCGGGATTTATCTTGGCTAAGTTCTAGTAGCAAAGTAGAGAGTTTTTCTTCGGTAAGGGTGCTTTGAGCAATGAGAATTGCCGCATCAGCATTAGCCAGCCAGGCGGCGTTTTTCGTCTGGTGGTCATCTACTGCAAACGGAAAAGGAATTAAGATGCTGCCGATGCCGGCAGCGGCCAATTCAGCGACGGTTAAAGCGCCAGAACGACAGATCACCAAATCCGCCCAGGCATAAGCGCCAGCCATGTCCGTGATGAATTCAGTTACTTTTGCGGTAATCCCGTGTTTCACGTAAGCGGCTTCTGTTTTTTTAGCATACTGTTTACCTGCGGAATGCCACACTTCAGGTCGTAATTCAAAAGGTAATGCCGCCAGAGTTGCTGGTAAGATTTGGTTGAAAAGGGCGGCGCCTTGGCTACCGCCTAAAATTAATAAACGCATGGGAGCTTGGCGTCCGGTAAAACGCATTTCGGGCTCTAGGACTTGTGCAATTTCTACGCGAACGGGGTTGCCGCTGGTGATAGCGTGATATTGTGCGGCAAAGGCATTAGGGAAGGCTTGAAATACTTGTGTGGCTAATCGCGCTAGATATCGGTTGGATAAGCCAGAAACAGCGTTTTGCTCATGAAGAATAAGTGGTTTACGTGCCAACCAAGCAGCAAGACCAGCAGGAGCAGTCACAAAGCCGCCAAATCCAGCTACAACGTCAGGTTGCAATTGTTTAATCAATTTCAGAGTTTGCCAGGTAGCGCGCAATAAATGGAAAGGTGCAGCGAGTAAGCGCTTGAAACCTTTGCCGCGGATTGCCGGCATGGCAATGTAATGTATAGGAATATTCTGTGGAGGCACTATTTGCTGTTCTAAACCTTGCCTGGTACCCAGCCAATGAATTTCCACTTGAGCAGATTGCAGTCGTTTTGCGACAGCTAAGGCTGGAATAATATGCCCGCCGGTGCCTCCGGCTGCGATTAAAATGCGTTTAATCATAAAGTAAAGTATAGGTTTAGTTCTGTAGGGTTAATCTATGCTTTCGAGTCTCATATTCTGTTAGGTTCTAGTCGGTACCGCACGTACCGAACGCGCGCGTTCAATAGACGGCATATCCGTGTTTTTATACGGCGATTCATAAGCTAAACGAAACAATATCCCCAGCACCAGGCAGTTTACTAATAAACTTGTGCCGCCATAGCTCATCAGTGGCAAGGTCAAACCTTTCGTTGGTAGTAGACCTAAATTGACGCCGATATTTATCATAGCCTGCAACCCCATGCATAAGCTTAACCCCGCTCCTAAATAAGCACTGAACAAATGGCCATTGCGATAAGCGCGGTAACTGACTAAAAGTGAGCGTACCACAAAAATTGTAAATAGCATGACCACGGCTAATTGACCGACCAGGCCTAATTCTTCGCCAATCACTGCAAAAAGAAAATCTGTGTGTGCTTCAGGCAGGTAAAATAATTTTTGCACACTATTACCCAGACCCACCCCAAAAACACCGCCACGTCCAAATGCGATCAGCGATTGGGTCAATTGATATCCAGTATCGAATGGATTAGACCAAGGATGTAGAAAAGTGGTTAAGCGCAACAAGCGGTAAGGCACAGATATTGCCAATACACCCAGAGCACATATCGCCATGACTAATAAAAAAATGAATTGCCACAGACGTGCGCCGGCGATAAACAACATGCCAAAGACAGTAGCGGTGATCACTACAGTTGCACCAAAATCTGGTTCTTGCAGTAATAATAAAGCAATTCCGGCCAATATCAGAAGTGGCTTGATAAAACCCCGAACTCTCGTCTGCACTTCATCCTGGCGTCGCACCAAGTAACCTGCGATGAAGGTAATCGTACCGAGTTTGACAAACTCAGAAACCTGCAGTGATAAGGGCCCAATAATAATCCAACGCATACTCCCATTGACTTCACGTCCAATGCCGGGCATTAGCACCAAAAGTAGGAGGAAAAAGCTAAATAAAATTAAATAACCGCTGATTTTTTGCCAAAAAGCCATGGGGATACGGGTAATTAACACCGCAAGTGATAATCCCAACATCAGATAAATGGTTTGGCGGATTAGATAATAAAATGGATAGTTAAAGGCGCGGTCTGAAATGACTATGGATGAGGAGGCGACCATCAATAGGCCTAATCCCAAAAGTGATAGGGAGGATATCAGCATCCAAGGATCATAGTGGATCGCTCTTTTAGCGCGTAATTTCATGCTAAGGCTCTCACTGCACTCATAAATACTTCTCCACGGTGTTCAAAGTTATTAAACATATCAAAACTGGCACAAGCAGGCGCCAGAATCACGGCATCGCCAGGTTGTGCCTGTTGTTGTGCTAGCGTGACAGCTTGTTCCATCGTCGATGCCTGTTCGATGTTGACGCTGCCTTTTAGTGCATTGGCCATGAGTGGTGCATCTTTGCCAATTAATATTAATTGGCGCACATATTTTTTCATGGTGTCTTTTAGCGGTGAGAAATCGGCATTTTTACCCAGTCCGCCGGCGATCACCACCAATTTGCCTTGGATATCCGCCCCGAGTCCTTCTATGGCAGGCTTGGCGGCGCCGACATTGGTAGCCTTAGAATCATTGTACCAGTCTACCCCATGATAATGCGCGACCCATTGACAGCGATGTGTCAGACCTTGAAAGTTTTTCAATGCCTCTAGCATGGCAGGCATAGGCAAACTTACTGCTTCTCCCAGCGCTAAAGCGGCTAGTGCATTGGCCAGCTGATGTCTACCCTTGATCTTGAGATTGCTGGTCGCTAAGAGATTTTCTGTGCCGCGCGCCAAATAATAATTGCCTTCTACGTTACGTAGGCCAAACTGACCCTCTTGCGGTTCATCTAAGCCAAATGATAAGGTTTTTTCGAAAGTGAGATTTTGCCAGGTGATAGGGTCGTCGCGATTGATAATGGTGGTGGCACAACCCGCATAAATGCGCTGCTTAGCTTTTAAATAATCAGTCATGCTATCGTAACGATCCATATGATCTTCGCTAAGATTTAAGATGACGGCTGCAGCAGGCTTTAAAGAATAGGTAGTTTCTAATTGAAAGCTGGATAGCTCCAGTACAAATAATTCGGTGGTTTTTGAGGTTAATAGATCCAGTGCTGGTGTGCCGAGATTTCCACCAACCTCTACCTCTTTACCCGCTTGGCGCGCCATTTCACCGACCAAAGTGGTTACTGTGCTTTTGCCGTTGGAACCGGTAATGGCGATAACGGGGGCAGTATGTGCCTTTGCAAATAACTCAATATCGCCAATGGCGGGAATGCCTTGGGCAATCGCTGCTGCAACGGCGGGCTCACGTAAGGAAACGCCAGGGCTGACAATGAGTCGACTGGCTTTTTGGCACAGTTGCGTATCAAAATGGCCGGTGATAACCGGGACTAAAGGAAATTGCGCCTGCAATTCCGTCAATCCTGGAGGATTGTCTCTACTGTCAGTTACAGCGATGTTGAAATGATGCGCTGCTAGCCAATGTGCGCACGACAAGCCGGTTTTGCCTAAACCGACAATGACTTGTAAGTCATGGAGATTGGAGTGAGTAGCGTCAATTTTCATGGGATGTATTATGCCATGAAAATTATGCATAATAAGAGTTTTAAGAGTAATTTAAAATTAAAGCGAGCTACTCACACCTATTTAGAGCGTCAGTCTGGCGTGGATGCTGGGACGACGCGGGAGTAGTTACAATTAGAAGGGACATATAAAAAAAGGATGTTTGAAACCAAGCCCAGGAGTACTGTGATATGCGGTTAAGGCAATTCATAAATATCTTTTTAATGGTTTGGTGTGTCATAGCTTCTGTCAGTATTTGGGCAGAGCCCACCCGTTGGCAAACTGTGCAGCCAGGACTTGAGTATACGCGTATCAGTGATTTCCCGGGATTTCCAGGGGGATCTATACATGCCTTTCGGATTGATCTGAAATACTATAATTTTAAATTGGCGTTGACTCAAAAAGCGGATCAAACCAGTCAGATTCCAGAGTTGATGCAGCAACAAGGCGCTGTCATCGCAGTGAATGGCGGATTTTTTTCGCCCGAATTCAAGCCATTGGGGTTACGCATCAGTGAAGGTCAGGAACTGAATCCTTTAAAAGGTACGCCATGGTGGGGTGTGTTTTATATCGTTGGGCAACAAGCACATATTGTGGCTAGAAATGCTTATAAACCCAATACACTCAGCGATTTCGCTATTCAAGCGGGTCCGCGATTACTGGTTGATGGCGTTATTCCTGGGTTAAGTCCGAATATTGATTTCCGTACAGCATTGGGCATCACAGAGCAGGGTCAGGTTATTTTGTTGGCGACTGATAATGTGTTGTTATCAACGGCAGGTTTGGCGGATATTATGCGCAGGTCTTCTGCAAATGGCGGTTTGGCGTGTATAGCTGCCATCAATCTAGACGGGGGTCACTCGACGCAGTTATATACACGATTGAAAAACTTAGCACTGCAGGTGCCAAGTTATGCACCTGTCGCTGATGCAATTCTCGTCATGCCGCGGCAAGGGCAGGAATGAAGACAAATTCAACAAAACTACTGAGATAACTTCGCATGAAGCCTGATGATCCTTCAGAAAAAACCCAATCCACTGATTTTGGCTACCAGCAAGTTTCATTTGCTGAAAAAACCGCCAAAGTAGCGCAAGTGTTTCATTCTGTGGCCGATAAATATGACATGATGAATGATTTAATGTCGCTTGGGGTGCACAGATTATGGAAACGCTATACTGTGGAATTAGCAAATGTTAGAGCGGGTCAACAAGTTTTAGATTTGGCGGGTGGTACAGGTGATTTAGCTAAACAATTTGCCAAAAAAGTGGGTTCACAAGGTGCTGTGGTGTTGGCAGATATCAATGAGGCCATGCTAAAAAAAGGGCGGGAGCGATTAATTGATAAGGGTATTGTGGGTAATATTAGCTATGCGCAGGTCAATGCTGAAGCACTACCCTTTCCTGATAATCATTTTGATTTGATAACCATCGCTTTTGGTTTGCGCAATGTGACGCATAAGGAAATTGCGCTTAAAGAAATGTATCGTGTCTTAAAGCCTGGGGGTAAGGCACTTATTTTAGAATTTTCCAAAGTCACAGTGCCGGGATTAGCCTCTTTATATGATGCCTGGTCATTTAAGATGCTGCCATTTTTGGGTCAAATGGTGGCAAAAGATGCGGATAGCTACCGTTATTTAGCAGAATCGGTTCGTAAACATCCGAATCAAGAAACCCTGAGGGTGATGTTGGAAACAGCAGGTTTTGAAAATTGTGACTATCACAATCTTACTGGGGGGATTGTGGCGATACATCGTGGCTATAAAAGCTGAGGAAGATCAATGTTATTAACGGTTGTATTAGAGCGAGCACTTAGTACCTATTTGCGCTGGGATCCAGAAACACTAGCGCGCGTTACCGCACTTGCGGGAAAAGTCGTCAAGATGGAAGTGACAGGTTGGAATCTTGTATTTTATCTATGCCCAGACTCAAATGGCATCAGCCTTAAAAATCATTATGCGGGTGAAGTGCATGCTACCATTGCAGGTTCTCCTTGGGCTTTGCTGCGTATGGGTATTGCGACACCGGAAGAAAAGGTACGCTTAGCAAGCAGTTTGACCATTACCGGTGATGTGGAATTGGCGCAAACCTTAAGCCAGATTGTCAGAAACAGCCAACTGGATTGGGAAGAGCCATTGTCACACCTAACCGGTGATGTAGTGGCTCATCAAATTGGCCGCATGGTGAAGCGTGTCGTGCATTGGGGTAAAGAAGCCATGAGCCAGGCGCGCCAGAATCTCGGTGGCTATCTGCAGGAAGAATTGCGTTTATTGCCGCCTCGGCAGGAAATCGAAGATTTTTATACGGATGTCTATCTGTTGAATAATGACATTGAACGGATTGAAGCTAGGGTGCGCAGGATAAATAATGGATAGCTATAGGAGTAATTGAACAAACCATGCATCGCCCTAGTCAACTGTTAAGACTGTTTTATATCAATTATGTGATGGCCAGACACGGAGTGGATCGTGTGGTATTGTCTGCGCCGGTATTTTCGCCGCTTAAATTCTTAAGTTATTTAAATCCCTGGAATTGGGGGCGGCCTAAACATCAGACGCGTGGGGAATCAGTGCGTCTGGCGCTCCAGGCGTTAGGTCCTATATTTGTCAAGTTTGGACAAATATTGTCCACCCGCCCGGACTTATTACCTGATGATATTATTCAAGAGTTAGAAAAACTCCAGGATCAAGTGCCGCCTTTTTCTGCGACTTTGGCGCGTAAAGTTTTAGAACAAGCTTATGGCCGGCCATTGTCAGAGGTGTTTGCCGAATTTTCAGCGGAACCTTTTGCATCTGCTTCAATTGCTCAGGTGCATAAAGCCGTTTTGCCTGACGGCAAAAAAGTAGTGGTGAAAATCTTGAGACCTGGCATCGAGAAAATTATCCGCCGCGATGTGGGATTAATGTATACCGTGGCTAGGCTGACTGAACGCTTTTGGTCACACGGTAAAAGATTGCGTGCGGTAGAGCTCGTTGCTGAATTTGAACGCACGATTCTCGATGAGTTAGATTTTATGCGTGAGGCAGCTAATGCCTCACAACTGCGACGAAATTTTCAAAACTCACCCTTATTGTATGTGCCAGAAATTTTTTGGGATTACACCCTTATCAATGTGATCACCATGGAGCATATTTCGGGCATTCCAGTATCGGATAAGGAGGCTTTGATTGCGCAAGGGGTGGATTTGAAAAAACTGGCTGAGCGTGGGGTAGAAGTGTTTTTCACCCAAGTGTTTCGTGATAGTTTTTTTCATGCCGATATGCATCCAGGAAATATTTTTGTTGCCAAAGAGCATCCAGAAGATCCGCAATATATTGCGATAGATTTTGGCATTATGGGTATTCTCAGTCCTAAAGATCAGCATTATTTAGCTGAAAACCTGGTTGCGTTTTTTAAACGTGATTATCGGCAGGTGGCCGTGTTGCATGTAGAATCTGGCTGGGTGCCGCCCACAACGCGTGTTGAGGAATTTGAGGTGGCCATACGTAGTGTGTGTGAGCCGGTATTTGAAAAGCCCTTGCGAGATATTTCTTTTGGACAATTGTTATTGCGCTTATTTCAGACGGCCAGTCGTTTTAAAATGCAAGTGCAGCCGCAGCTTTTTTTGTTACAGAAAACCTTGTTAAATATTGAGGGTTTGGGTCGTAAGTTATATCCGCAGCTGGATTTATGGGCTACAGCTAAACCGATTTTGGAACGCTCTGTGCGTAAACGCTATAGTGCTAAGCAAGTATTGAAAAATTTTTATATGCAAACACCGCAGCTCATGGAAAACTTAGTGGCTATTCCTCAGTTGTGTCGAGAGATTTTGACCCATGAAAAAGATCAGCTGACGGCGCAAAAATGGCAGGAACGGATGCAACCAGTCGCTAAGAAATCGTCGGGTTTCAAATATTTTTTTGTGGGGGCTGGGTTGTCAGTGTTGGCTATTGCCGGGGGCAGTTATTTTGCGGTTTCTGGGCTGCCGCATGTGTGGTTTGAAGTAACAGGCGTTGTGGGTTTGGTATTGCTGGGGTTGGCGTGGTTGCCAATTAAAATATAAAGTATTTATTCCTCTAACAGCCGCCACGGCTAATTTAGGTGTTATATGACAAACAAAATTAAAAAATTACTTATCATTACATCTGGTGGTGATGCGCCTGGAATGAATGCGGGGATTCGTGCGGTGCTGCGTACGGCGATTGCTAATGGTATTGAGGTTTATGGGTGTGAGGGTGGTTACAAGGGTTTAATTGAACAAAATGTATTTCCACTGACATCACGGGATGTCGCAAACTCCATCCAGCGTGGCGGTACGATTTTAAAAACCGACCGTTGTGAAGCATTTTTACAAAAGCCGGTGCGGGATAAATGCCGCGAATATTTGCAGGCTTTAGGCATTGATGCAATGGTGGTGCTAGGAGGTGATGGTAGTTTTCGTGGGGCCTTTATGTTGGAGCAAGAAGGCGGTCCGAAAACCATGGGCATTCCTTGTACCATCGATAATGATATTGTTGGCACTGAATATACCATTGGTTTTGATACGGCCTGTAATACAGCACTTCAAGCGATTGATAAGATTCGTGATACGGCATTTAGCTTGAATCGACACTTCCTGGTAGAGGTGATGGGACGTGCGGCTGGGTTTTTAGCCGTTGAGGTTGGTATTGCCGGTGGGGCTGAGTTTATTTTAATTCCTGAGGTGCCTATCAGCGTAGAGGATTTGGTGCAGCGGATTCAGAGTCGTCCACGTAGGAAATTGGCATCTATTATCGTGGTAGCTGAGGCGGAAACAACGGGCAGGAGCTTTGCTATTGCTGAAAAAATCAAGCAATTGAGCGATATTTCTTACAAGGTTTGTGTGCTGGGTCATATACAACGGGGCGGTGAGCCAACAGTCAAAGACCGCAAGATGGCTTCATTGATGGGATATCATGCTGTAGAGCATTTGCTGCGCGGTGATACTCAGAAAATGATTGCTGTCAGTAAGGACCAATTGATTCCAGTTGCATTTCCTGATCCAGCCAAAGGTGCCAGACGTTTTGATGAAAAGCGTTTTGATGAAGAAGTGGAGCTGATGAAAATTAATCAGATTATTTGTGGGATGTGAGTGAATGAATGTCATCCTGAGCGCTGCGAAGGATGACAGAGAGCTTATTCCACATTCTGCACCTGTTCACGCATTTGTTCGATCAACACTTTCAGTCGGATGGCGGCATGAGTCACTTCGGCGTCGGCGGATTTGGACCCTAAGGTATTGGCTTCGCGGTGCAATTCCTGCATCAGAAAATCCAGGCGTCTTCCAACTGCGCCCTTGGTTTTGAGCGACTGGTACACTTCATCGACGTGAATTTCCAAACGTTCTACTTCTTCGCTGATATCCATTTTTTGCATTAATTGCAACACTTCTTCTTCTAGGCGTTGCGGGTCAATAGCGAGCTTGAATTCTTCAATACGCGCTTGAATTTTATGGCGTTGATGTGTAAAGACTACCGGTAAGCGCTGTTTGATGTGGTCAACTTCGACTAAGACTTGTTTGAGTCGTTCTTCAATACGCTGTTGTAATGCAAGGCCTTCGCGCTGTCGTATCATACCAATTTCGCGTAATGCAGTGTCAAACAGGGTAAGCACACTTTGATGCAGCGCTTCTTTATCTAATTCTACACTTTGTAATACCCCCGGCCAGGATAAAACACTGGTAACGGAAGTTGTCATGTTATCACCCCATAGGGATCTTACTTCTTGACCGGCTTTAGCTAATTGCTGAATTAAATCTTGGTTAATCGAGAAGCCGGCATTGGCTTCGGTGGGTTTATATTTAAGATGGCATTCAACTTTGCCCCGGTGTAAGTAATGCGATGCACGTTCTCTAAGTGGCATTTCCAGCTCACGCAAGGATTCAGGTAACCTGAAATCTAACTCGAAATAACGATGATTTACAGTACGTAATTCCCAGGTAATCACCCCCCAGTCTTGTTGCAAACCATGGCGGGTAAATGCAGTCATGCTATGAATCATAGAATCCTCAAGGCTTTGGATTGTGGAATACCAAACAGTGTAGGGCGGCCGTACTTTATACCTGAATCTTAAACGCTTCAAGCCTCTTTTAAATAGTTCCCACCCCCTTCTTCAAAGGGGGTGAAACAGTCTGGGATTAACTTAAGGACTATAATTATAGTAGAAAAGGTAAAATGGAGGGTAAATTTATGTATGCGAAATATACAAAACTACATGTGTTGGCGTTTGGCTTTGCTTTTGGCATCCTAGGCGCAATTTCCATGTTTATTGTAGGATTGTTTGCTATGCGTGGTTATGGAGTGGGTTATGTGACAATGCTATCATCCCTATATATAGGTTATAGTGCTACATTTTTGGGCAGTATATTAGGGGCAATTTGGGGTTTTTTGGATTGCTTCATTTTTGGGGTTATCCTAGCAGCGCTTTATAACTGCTTTTTAGGGAAGTGCGGAACCTGCAAAGCAAGCACACTAGAAAATAAGGGCGAGTTGAAATAAACAAAAGGCAAAAGGACATGCTGAATCTCGAAGTTGATCTTGATATCTTCCCCTTTAAAAAAGGGGGAAGATGCTCCTTTCAAAGAGGAAGATCGGAAAAGATTATTGGTTAGAGGAAGGAAAGCCATGCAGAAATGGATTTTAATTAAAGGGCTATGTTTGATAGCATTAGTTGGGTTTTTTTTGACTCTAATCAGTGCCCAAAATCCCGTAGCTTCCCAGAAAACCGTGATACTTTTAACCATAAAAGAGGCTATTGGTCCTGCAACTGTGGATTATGTCAAAAGTGGTATTGAGGCTGCTAAAAACACCGGCAGCAGTGCGGTGATTATCCAATTAGACACACCAGGCGGTTTAGATACCGCGATGCGGGAAATAATCCGCGATATTATTGCTTCCCCTGCTCCAATCATTACTTATGTCGCACCTAGTGGTGCACGCGCGGCCAGTGCGGGAACTTATATCCTATATGCTAGCCATATTGCTGCTATGGCACCGGGAACTAATGTCGGTGCGGCGACCCCCGTGAGTCTCAGTGCCCTGGGCGGTGAGGGAAATGCTGGGAAAACTGTACCAGTAGAAACCACCGAAGAACGTAAAGTGAAAAATGACGCTCTGGCTTATCTGCGCAGTTTAGCTGAGTTGCGTGGGCGTAATATCCCTTGGACGGAAAAAGCCATACAACAGTCTGCTAGCTTGACTGATCTTGAGGCGCTTAAGTCTGGAGTTATCAATGTGATTGCGCCAGACATACAAAGCTTACTGCAAGAAATTGATGGTAAAACCGTATTGTTGCAAGGGCAAAAATTGGTGCTGCATACGAAAGGTCTCAAAGTGGTGGCGCAAACAGAGAATTGGCGTACGCGTCTTTTGGCAGTGATTACCAATCCTAATGTGGCTTATATTTTACTTTTAGTCGGTATTTATGGGTTATTTTTTGAATTTTTAAATCCTGGGTTCGTGTTGCCAGGGGTTGCCGGGTTGATTGCGTTGTTATTGGCTTTATATGCTTTTCAGTTATTACCTATCAATTACGCGGGTTTGGCTTTAATTTTATCCGGCATTGCTTTTTTGATTGCTGAGGTGTTTTTTACTAGTGGTGTGTTAGCGGTAGGGGGGATTATCGCGTTTATATTTGGCTCTATTTTACTATTTGGGACCGGGACAGTGGGCTTTAGTATCGCTTGGTCAGTTATCATCACTGTCACTGTGGTTACGGTAATTTTCTTTTTGGTAATTGTGGGTTTAGCCATGCGAGCACGGTTTCGTCCAATCGTTAGCGGGCGTGAAGAATTGATTGGGAGTTGTGGGGTAATTGAAAGAATAGATGAGGCAGGTGTATGGATGCGTCTTGCCGGAGAATTGTGGCAGGTGCGATCCAGTGCGCCATTGTCATTAAATCAAAAAGTTATCGTCACAGGTAGGCAAGGGCTGGTATTATTTGTGGCTCCACAAGAAGCTGGGAAAAGGCTGCCATCTTGAGCCTTCCCTCTATACCAAAATGGAGATTCATTCATGCTAAAAAAAATACTGGCTATTGGTGCTGCGGTAGTACTCTATCTCATGTGTTCACCGCTTAGGGCAGCTATACCGGAGACTATTAATTTTGCCACTGAGGCGACTTTCCCGCCGTTTGAATATATGGATGCTTCAGGACAAGTTAAAGGTTTTGAGATTGATATGGTTAATGCCATGTGTCAACTCATGAAAGTGAAATGTACTTATAGTAACCAGCCCTGGGTTAGCTTGATTCCGAGTCTCAAGCTGGGGAAATTTCAGGCGATTATTAGTGCTATGTCTATCACACCTGAGCGTCAACAGCAGGTGGATTTTACCCAACCTTACTTTGCCACAACTGCGCATTTTGTAGTGCCTGTGGGCAGTCAGTTAGTTATTTCGCCAGAAGGTTTAAAAGGCAAGGTTGTAGGGGTGCAGATTGGTACGACTTCCTCGAAATATCTGGAGGCGAAGTACGGCAAAATTGTCACTATCAAGACTTATCCTAATCAACAAGAAGCACTTTTGGATCTGGCGGCCGGCAGAGTTGACACAGTTTTAGGTGATACGCCAGTAACTGCAGAATGGCTACGCCAGCGTGGTTTAAACAAGAAATATGTATTCACTGGGCCTGCAATAGATGACCCAGCATTTTTTGGGGTGGGTTATGGGATTGCGGTGAAAAAAGGCAATAAAGAATTATTGGATGCCTTCAATAAGGCATTGGCGGAAATAAAAGCCAATGGGACTTGGCAAAAGATTGTGGATGCTTATTTTAAACAACAGTGAGTTGCCCCCTTTGAAAAAGGGGGTACATAAAATGGATTTCAAGGAGAGACATAATGAATTATGCTATCTATGTATTAATCATTATCATCATATTATTTTTATTCAGCGCATTACGCGTATTGAAAGAGTATGAAAGAGCGGTAATTTTTACCCTGGGACGATTCTGGAAGGTGAAAGGCCCAGGTTTAATTATTTTGGTGCCCATCGTGCAGCAGATGATGCGCATTGACTTGCGTACTGTGGTGATGGATATTCCACCGCAGGATGTGATTTCTAAAGATAATGTCTCGGTGCGGGTGAGTGCGGTGGTGTATTTTCGGGTGATAGATCCCGAGCGTTCTGTCATACAGATTGAGAATTTTTATGAAGCGACCAGTCAATTGGCGCAGACTACCTTGCGTTCGGTGCTTGGCCAGCATGAATTGGATGATATGCTATCGCAACGTGAAATGCTGAATTCGGCAATTCAGAAGATTTTAGATGAACAGACTTATGCCTGGGGAATTAAAGTCAGCGTGGTTGAAATCAAGCATGTCGACATTAATGAAAGTATGATCCGGGCGATTGCACGACAGGCTGAAGCAGAGCGGGAGCGGCGTGCTAAAGTCATCAATGCCGAGGGAGAATTACAAGCTTCTGCAAAGTTGCTTGAAGCTGCGCAAGTGCTAGCGCAGCAGCCGCAAGCTATTTTGTTGCGTTATTTACAGACTTTACTGGATTTGGCTGGCGATAAAACTTCTACAGTGATTTTCCCTGTCCCTATAGATTTTATTTCAGCACTGCAGGCTGCATTGAATAAAAAAAACGATTAAATCATGAGTTATCATTTTCTGCATAAATGCAGAATGATAGCTTTTCTGTCACCCTTGGAGGAGTTAAATGAACTTACACGAATATCAAGCGAAACATCTATTTGCCAAGTACGGTTTACCCGTGCCGCCCAGGGAAGTGGCATACAGTACTGAAGAAGTAGTCGATCTTGCCAATAAAATTGGCGGTAATCGCTGGGTAGTTAAAGCCCAGGTGCATGCCGGCGGTCGAGGTAAAGCGGGCGGCGTGCGTATCGTGAATAGCAAAGAAGAGCTCAAACAAGCGGTTAAAGATTTGCTAGGAACCCGTTTAGTGACTTATCAGACGACAGAACACGGCCAGCCGGTGAACCAGGTATTGGTGGAACAGCCCTGTGAAATTGCGCGTGAATTATATTTGGGTGCAGTAATTGATCGTGCACAGCAGCGCCTGGTGATAATGGCATCCACTGAAGGTGGTGTGGAAATTGAAAAGGTAGCACATGAAACGCCGGAAAAAATAATCACCGTTGCCATTGATCCACTGGTTGGTTTGCAACCTTATCAGTGCCGTGAATTGGGGTTTGCTCTGAAGCTTTCGCCGGAACAAATTAAGCAGTTTGTGCCCCTTTTGCGCGGCCTGTATAAAATGTTTATTGAACAAGATCTTAGTTTATTGGAGATCAACCCGCTAGTTGTGACCAAAAGTGGGGATTTATTGTGTTTAGATGGTAAAGTCAATATAGATGACAATGCCTTATATCGTCAGACTGAGCTTCGTGAAATGCGTGATACTTCTCAAGAAGATGAACGTGAAACACGAGCACAGCAAGCTGATCTCAATTATATCGCGCTGGATGGTGACATTGGCTGCATGGTCAATGGTGCGGGTTTGGCTATGGCGACTATGGATTTGATTAAGCTCAATGGCGGTAATCCTGCCAATTTCCTGGATGTAGGAGGTGGAGCTACCAAGGAACGTGTCACGGAAGCATTTAAAATTATTCTATCTGATCCCAAGGTCAAAGGCATATTGGTGAATATTTTTGGAGGCATTGTGCGTTGTGATTTGATTGCTGATGGTATTATGGCGGCAGTGGCGGAAGTTGGTACGCATCTGCCGGTTGTCGTACGCCTGGAAGGTAATAATGCTGATTTGGGTGCACGTAAATTAAGTGAAAGCAAATTGAATATCATCCCAGCCAAAAGTTTTGCCGATGCTGCGGTGCAGGTTGTGAAAGTAGTTAAAGAGAGCTTTAAAGAAGGAGCACTGACATGAGTATATTATTAGATAAAAACACACGCGTTCTTTGTCAGGGATTTACTGGTAAACAGGGGACATTTCATTCAGAACAAGCGATTGCCTATGGTACACAAATGGTGGGTGGTATCACCCCAGGTCGTGGTGGAGAAAAACATTTAGGGTTGCCGGTATTTGACACAGTGCGTGATGCTGTGAGAGCAACATCAGCGAATGCGTCGGTGATTTATGTGCCTGCGCCTTTTTGTCAGGATTCCATTATTGAAGCAGTGGATGCCGGCATCCCATTGGTTGTGTGCATCACTGAGGGCGTACCAGTCTTAGATATGCTGGTGGTTAAGGATTATATTACTAAAAAAGGTGTACGTTTGATTGGACCTAACTGTCCTGGCATCATCACGCCAGGTCAAGCGAAAATTGGTATCATGCCGGGAAATATCCATCAACCAGGCAAGGTGGGTATTGTATCTCGCTCAGGTACCTTGACTTATGAAGCTGTGAAACAAACCACGGACCTAGGTTATGGTCAAAGCACTTGCGTAGGTATTGGCGGCGACCCTATACCCGGCATGAGTTTTATTGATGTATTGAAATTGTTTGAACACGATCCACAAACGGAAGCCATTATCATGGTGGGCGAAATTGGTGGGAGTGCCGAAGAAGAAGCGGCTGAATTTATCCGGCATAATGTGACTAAGCCAGTTGTTTCCTATATTGCTGGTGTGACAGCGCCAGCCGGTAAACGTATGGGACATGCCGGCGCAATTATCGCGGGTGGTAAAGGAACTGCAGCTGATAAGTTTGCAGCATTAGAGGCAGCAGGGGTGCATACTGTGAAATCACCAGCTGAGATAGGCAAAAAGGTGGGTGAGGTGATGGGGTGGTGAAGCCATTCGGACTGTCATCCTGACTGTAAGGGATGGATGACAGCTTTGGTGATTTATGAAACAGGATGCTCTTGTGTCAGTTGCAGAAAAGCCTTTAATACACTTTGCACAGACACAAAATGTTTCCAGTATTTTGCTTTCCAGGATTTAAATAACATAGGGAATGGCGGCAATAATACTTTGTTGGGGGCAAAACTAGGACGCCACCGTCGACAAATACTGTGTCTAGCCATTAGTGTGATGGTCGGAATGCCAAGACTAGAGGCCAAGTGACCTAGGCCAGAATCGCTACCTATAAACCACCCTGATTCATAGATGTGCTGTGCAACCACATCGATAGAGGTGGGTTCTATTCTTTTAAGCCCGTGATCCAGAACCCAGCTCGTTAACTCTTTTTCTTTGGGAGAGACTAAAAAAATTGGATCAAACCCGCGCGTTTGTAACTGTTCAGCTAAGGCGACAAATTTTTTGGGTAACCAATGTTTATCTGGTGAAGCACCGGTAGGATGTATCGCCACTTGTCGCGGTTTGGAGCGAAACTTTGCATCTGGATGTCTTAACATACCATTGTTATGTTGCACTTCAGATAAGCTGAATAATTCTTTACAAATTGCGATCTGAATATCAGCCATAGAAATCGCCCGATGATAAACTGGGTAGTCATTTAAAAATACGATATTTGGATGCCATTCTTTTGCATGTAGTTTCTTATCATTGTAGTGATAGACATACAACAATAAATCAAAAGATTTTAATATCTCACGGCTGACTTCAATCTGCGGCCAGGGCTGTATGTCTGCATCAGGAAACCAGGAGCGCAAGGCATATAAAAAATTATTGAACACAGTGACTCTGTAGCCATGACGATTCAGATTATGTGGAATAATCATAGAAAACAAAGCATCGCCTAAGCTGGGCGACATGATAAAGCCAATATGTTTGGCTGATTTTAAGGCATTAATCATTCAGGTAAATTCCCATTTAAATCACTATTCTGTTCCCTGAGTGGGAAGGAAATAGTAGCAGATAATTCCATGAAGATACAAAAACATGCATATTTAGCTAAATATGATTGCTTGCTTGTAATTTTGGTAATATGATGCACAGCAATGTCATAATCGTAGGCCAGGCAGGTGGATATGCCCAAAAAAGTTCCCAAGAATCTCATCGTCGGATTGGACGTTGGGACTTCAAAAGTTGTTGCCTTAGTTGCTGAGGTGAGTTCCGAAGGACATATTGAAGTCATCGGCATCGGTTCACACCCCTCTTATGGCTTGAAACGCGGCGTTGTGGTTAATATCGAAGCAACTGTATCCTCGATCCAGCGCGCGATTGAAGAAGCTGAATTGATGGCAGGTTGTGAAATTCATTCAGCTTATACCGGCATTGCCGGCAGCCATGTGCGCAGTTTAAATTCACATGGCATGATTGCAATACGCGACAAAGAAGTATTAGCTGCGGATATCGACCGTGTGATTGATGCGGCCAAAGCGGTGGCTATTCCCGCCGATCAACGCATTCTACATATCCTGCCACAAGAATATGCCATTGATAGCCAAGAAGGCATTCGCGAACCAGTTGGAATGTCCGGTGTGCGTTTAGAGGCTAAAGTGCATATTGTCACAGGCGCGGTAAGCGCTGCACAGAATTTGGTGAAATGTGTACAGCGTTGTGGCTTACAAGTTGAAGATATTATCCTAGAACAGTTAGCATCCAGCTATGCTGTACTGTCTGAGGACGAAAAAGAATTGGGCGTATGTATGATTGATATTGGTGGTGGTACCACTGATATTGCAGTCTTTACCGCAGGCGCCATCCGCCATACGGCGGTTATTCCAATTGCAGGCGATCAAGTAACCAATGATATTGCTGTTGCATTGCGCACACCCACGAAACATGCTGAAGAAATTAAGATTAATTATGGTTGCGCGCTACTTCAATCAATTGATGAAACAGATACTTTCGAAGTGCCAAGCGTCACTAAACGTGCACCACGGCAATTATCTCGAAAAGTCCTGTCTGAAGTTATCAATGCACGTTATGAAGAGTTATTTGCCTTGGTATTGGCGGAATTGCGTCGCAGTGGCTTAGAAGAGTTAGTCGCTTCAGGTATTGTATTAACCGGTGGCGCAAGCGCAGTCGCGGGTGCTGCAGAATTAGCCGAATCCGTATTTCATATGCCGGTGCGCGTAGGTATGCCACAACATGTAAAAGGTTTGACAGATGTGCTGGACAGTCCGGTATACGCCACCAGCGTAGGTTTGTTACTATATGGCTATCAGCAACAGTATGAAGGTCGTCCCGAATTGATCGTACGCAATGGTATGAAAGGCGTTTGGGGACGTGTTAAAACCTGGTTTCAGGGCAATTTTTAATTTTTTAGACAACGACTCTCCCACTTTTTCAAAGGGGGAGAGTCGTTGTGTTACATTTTTAGTTAGGTAGCTATTCAGCAATGAGTAGTTAAATATTCCATCAAAATGGCGACGGATTTGCCGATAAGAAAATACTGGCTTAAAAAGCATAGGCGAGGCTGAAAGCAAATGTTTTTACTTTACGTTAGGAGATTTGGCGATGTTTGAACTATCTGAGGGTTCTCCGCACAGTGCAATCATTAAAGTCATAGGGATAGGCGGAGGCGGTGGTAACGCAGTTGAACACATGATGCAAGAAAACATCGATGGTGTTGAATTTATCTGCGCTAACACTGATGCTCAGGCACTGAAAAGATCAAGTGCCCAAGTGATTTTACAACTTGGGGAAGAAATCACTAAAGGTTTAGGCGCAGGCGCCGATCCTGAAATAGGTCGAAAAGCCGCAGAAGAAAATCGTGAGCGGATTCATGAGTTACTTGCGGGTTCGGATATGGTATTTATTACCTGCGGCATGGGTGGTGGCACTGGCACGGGAGCAGCGCCCGTATTTGCTCAAGTGGCCAAAGAATTAGGCATACTGACTGTGGCGGTTGTTACTAAGCCATTTGCATTTGAAGGAAAAAAACGTTTATTAGTGGCCGATCATGGCATACAAAGTTTATCGCAAAATGTAGATTCACTCATTACCATCCCCAATAACAAATTATTGACGGTTCTTGGTAAAAACATCACTTTACTCAATGCCTTCAAGGTTGCCAATAATGTATTGCTAGGTGCGGTACAGGGTATTGCCGAACTCATTACACGCCCTGGATTGATTAACGTCGACTTTGCTGACGTTCGCACGGTGATGTCTGAAATGGGTATGGCGATGATGGGCACCGGTGTCAGTGCTGGCGAAAATCGCGCTAAAGAAGCAGCGGAGGCTGCCATCTCCAGTCCGCTATTGGAAGACATTGATATTACTGATGCGCGTGGCGTATTGGTTAATATCACAGCAGGTTTAGATATGTCTATTGGTGAGTTCGAGGCTGTTGGCGATGTCATTAAGTCTTTTGCCTCAGAAAACGCTACTGTTGTAGTAGGCACAGTGATTGATCCTGAGATGACAGACGAGCTGCGTGTGACGGTGGTTGTGACCGGGTTGGGTAAAGGTAGCCAAGGTGCTAAATCTGCAGTAGAACCGCAGGTAAAGCTGATAGAAAGTACTAAAAATGACGGCACGATGGATTACCATAATTTAGAGCGTCCCGCTGTTATACGCAAGCAGCCGGCTGCTCCCAAAGTAGCGATGGAATTAGGCGCTAAAGATATTGATTATTTGGATATACCCGCATTTTTACGGCGTCAGGAAGAAGATTAAGAGGCTATTTTTTTCTCCCTTTGTCCACTCACCCTCTTTTTCAAAGGGGGTGCAGTAGATTAGTTCTAATTTAGTGAGATCAAGTGAAACAGCGCACTCTAAAAACAACGACTCAAATATCTGGTATTGGTGTACACAGTGGTAAAACCGTTCAATTAACTTTGCATCCCGCCCCTCTTGATACGGGGATCATTTTCCGGAGAATAGATATACATCCGGCTGTTAATAT
Organism: Gammaproteobacteria bacterium; assembly: GCA_035546635.1. Lineage (NCBI taxonomy): Bacteria > Pseudomonadati > Pseudomonadota > Gammaproteobacteria > Gammaproteobacteria bacterium. The sequence continues at coordinate 125,825 of DASZWJ010000046.1, read as the reverse complement.
CCCGGCAATTTCTAAGTATGTCAGTGATACCCGCCTCAATACTTGCCTGGCAAAAGATGGAGCGATGGTTTTTACTGTCGAACATGTACTTTCCGCTTTTGCCGGTATGGGAGTTGACAACGCTTATGTAGATGTAACAGCTGCAGAAATGCCAGTTATGGATGGCAGTGCGCAACCTTTTGTTCATCTGATTCGTGCTGCAGGTATTGAGCAGCAGGAAGCGCCAAAAAAATTTCTGCGTATAAAACGCCCAATAAAAATTAATGATGGCGATAAATTTGTTAGCATTGAACCCTTCGAAGGCTTTAAGTTTTCACTGACAGTAGATTTCGATCATCCGGTATTTCGCTCCAGTTCTCAGACGGCTAGCATTGATCTTGCGACTACCTCATTCGCAGATGAAATTAGCTATGCCCGCACCTTCGGCTTTCTTTCAGATTATGAACAATTGCGCAAACACAACTTAGGATTGGGCGCTAGTCTTGAAAACACACTGGTATTAGATGAGCAGCAAGTACTTAATCCTGAAGGATTACGTTATGCCGACGAATTTGTTAGGCATAAAATTTTAGATGCAGTCGGTGATTTATATTTACTAGGTCACAATTTTATTGGCGCATTTACCGGCTATAAATCAGGACATAAATTAAATCATCAATTGCGTGAAGCTGTGCTAGCTGATAGCAGCGCCTGGGAAATTGTCTCGAAAGAGCTGCTAGCAACTTCTTTTGCATAAGGGGGCGTTAAAACAGCATGCACGTTTTCCTTCTTCTGCAAGGAGGCAAAGATTTTCTCTTATGCCACAGTTTATCACCCACGGCGGTCAAACTTTTTCCATGCCTACAACTCTCCTAGATGAAGCAGTCATCCGTAAACAAATCCAAACACCTCATACGGTTGCAATCGATATTCTTCCGCGTGTTACATCCACTATTGATTGGCTGAAAGCAAAAGGCGCAGGTTTAGTTTGTCCGCACATTTGTTTAGCCGAGGAACAAACGCATGGTCGGGGACAAATGAACCGTTATTGGCATACCCCCTTCGCTACCAATGTTAATTTATCTTGTGCTTGGCTATTTCAGAAGGAAATCCAGCAGCTGGAAGGCTTAAGTCTCGTGGTTGGTATTTGTGTAGTTAGAGCATTGGCTGCCTACGGCTTGACTAAACATGTGCGGGTCAAATGGCCAAATGATATCTATTGGAAAAATAACAAATTGGCTGGAATTTTGGTGGATACTGAAAGTCGAGGTTTGGGAAAAACCTTCGCCATTATTAGTGTAGGCTTGAATGTGAATATGGTGCCTACGTTTGAAGATAAAATTTCGCAAGCATGGACTTCATTAAGCTTAATCTTGGGCAATCCGCAGGATAGAAGTAAAATGGCTGGCCTTATAATCGATCAACTATTGACCGATCTTGAGGTTTTTGACAAACAGACTTTTGCCGCATTTGTAACGGATTGGCAGCGTCATGATTATCTACGAGAAAAATCCGTCACCTTAAAAAATGCCCAAGGAACATTTTCTGGAGTTGCTAAGGGAATCGATGGCAGAGGACATTTATTAATTCGCACTGACGATGGAGCTTTAATGTCTCATGCCTCTGGAGAGTTGGTTAAGAGAGAGTTTGAAGTAAAAAAGGTTTGATAAAAGAAAGCTGAAAAAACTGGCATAGTGCTCAGTCTATTTTTAGTACAGCAGGCTCATTGAAAAAGAATCAAAGAATCAACTAGGACAGAATTTATGAGATTTTTTTGCAGTCGCGTCCTCAATGTATCTGGTTTCATTATCTGCTGTTTATTACTGGCAGCTGCCTATTATCTGCAATATATTCAAGGCATACAGCCCTGTCCATTATGTATGCTGCAGCGACTCGTATTTATGGCATTGGCAATCATTTTATTTGTGGCCATGCTTCATAATCCTAAAAAAACCGGAGTGCGTATTTACGGTGCATTGACATTGATTATGGCTATAGCAGGCGTATTGTTGGCATGGCGGCATATCTGGTTACAACTCCATCCCAAAGCTGCGACGGAGATCTGCGTTCCAGGTTACGCTTACCTCATGACTTTACCTTTTGTGCAAGCCATGCGTTTTTTATTTCAAAGTTCAGAAAATTGCAGCCACATTATCCAGGTCTGGGGTTTGAGTATTCCATTTTGGACATTATTATGTTTTGCAGGATTTGGTGTGTTGGCTTTGACACAGATTGTTTTTGCACAAAGGCTGAATAAACATTAGTAACTATTCACCACAGGACTGAAACGGCCATATTTTTCCACTAAATTTGTAGGAACAAATTTGAATGCGTCAGCAGCCCGAAGGGTAAAGTGCAGGAAGTACTTTATAATCTCACCCCTATAAATTTAGGAAAAATGCTCACATACTTTGTGTATGCTGCGTTTTTTCCTAAATTTTTAGGGGTGACCTTGGAAAAATCTGACCGTTTTGTGCTACTTCCAACAATGTGCTGAATAGTTACTTAAACATTAAGGAAACTGCAAGTCGCTATCTCGTCTGTGACTGAAGGGAATCCCCTTACGGGATGAAAAGAGCTAAAGATGGGAGGCTAGTAATGTATCAAGTATGGCTGAATCGCTAGCATTTGCTGCAATTAAGGGTGCTAACAAAAACCCCAGTTTCTGTGCCAATTCCGCCATAGATCTGCTTATAACTAATAATTGTTGATTACGTAACCAAGCCTGTCCCTCTTTTCCAGCAATTAGCCATAAGTTATTTAAGCTCTCACTGCTGGTGCTGATAATGCAAGCAATTGTCTCCAGTTGCCATTGTGATAAATGTGCTTGAAAATCAACTGGCGGCAAATTACGCTGATATACCGCTACCTGCTTTACTCGTGCCTCTCGCGCCTTCAGAGTATTCTCCAACAGCATTCGTCCATCCAATCCTGAGAAAATCACGATTTTTTGACCAGCCACAACTTGTAGTTCAGGTAAGGACAACAACCCTTCACTGTTGAAGGCGTTAGCATATGGGGTGTGGCTTTTAATTCTAAATTCAGCCAGCATTTTGGCAGTACCAGGACCGATAGCAAAAACTGGGGGTATTTTGCAATTGTCCGGCCAATACGGCATCACGAAACGTACGGCGTTAGCACTTAGGAAAATTACTTTATCTACATTAGCTAAGTTGCTGAGAATGGGCAAAAGTAATTGTTGCAGTTCAGGCAATGGAGAAATTTCCAGAGTCGAAAATACAATACAATTCCCACCTAAAGTTTCTATATTGGCGCACAGATTGTGTGCTTGCTGCGCAGGGCGAGTTATTAAAAAAGTTAAGGTTGAAAGAGGCTTAGAAATATCAAGGTCAGTCATACTAATCATAACCAAAATGAGTTTATGAAACTTTAAAAATTACATATGCAGGTTGTTCATAAGGATGTGCATTCTGCAATGCTGCAATTACAGCCGCAACACAATCATCTTCACAAACCATTTCTACTTTATATTCCGCAATCTTTGCTAGCTTTCCTGATTCCCCCAGAAAAGGTTTGCTATTTTTAAGCGGACGAAATTGTCCCACACCCAGTACTTGCCAAGCGCAGTGTTCATAATTCCCAATGCGGCCGGCGCCCTGTGCAAATAAAGCGGCTTTGACGCTATCGAGATGGGATTTTGGAACATAGAAATGCAGGTAGTGCATCAGTTTCTCCTTTTGATATCCCGGATTTAAAAATCATTGAAACATTACGGTATTGCGAAGCATCACACCATCTTGCCACAATTACTTTTTTGATATCCAGGAAAATCTAGCAATGGAAATTACTACTTCGCCTCATCTTGGTATTGTTAATGATTATGACGGTGCCTTGAAAGCTATTTTAGATCGATATTTTCCGTGTTTCCTACAGCTTATTAATGAAATTGAACAGTGGGAGGACAAAAAAATATGCGTTATGTAAATTGTTTTGAACGATATTATTCGGCGAAAGCTCTTGAAACAGGACTTAAGCAAGGATTAGAGCTAGGGCAGCAACAAGGAGAGGTTATGTTGCTGAGAAAATTACTTGAAACAAAATTTGGTGCTTTATCTCCTAATGATGAGCGTCGCTTACAGCAAGCAGATTCGGAACAGTTGCTGTCTTGGGTGGTGCGTATTTTGTCAGCCCAAAGTTTGCAAGATTTTTTTCAGAAATAAACTTATATCTAATGGCACTCCTTACGGAAAAGATAGGTCCAGATTCATGACGATCAAGAGCAATTACGGGATGAGGCAGCAACACCTGAACTGCGACTACGCGAAAAACTACTTGCCTCAATAAAGATTTCCGTTAGATCCCTTGTTCCCTGGTTGATTAATCTGAATTTGCTGTAAAAAAGCGCCTTGCGACTACTCATTGTTGTAAGGACTCTTCAAAATTAAATCCAAATCTTTAATCTCATATTCCTTGTTGATCTGCCAGCCCCGCCGCGTAAGCGGATTACTAGTTGCACGTGTAATATAGCGATAATCTATAAAACGATAAGGCAGATGCGGATCGCGGCCTTTAGGAATTCCAAGGCGCGTAGTTTGAATAATTTGTTGTGGGTGATAACCGACATCTTCCAGATAAAAACGTTGTGGATCGAAAGTTTTTTGATTCCATTCTGGCACTTTTAATGTCAGCGAGCGGCACAATAAAGTTTGGCCGGAGCATAAATGTGATACTGGGCGCAATTTTCCACTTTTTAATATGGGATTTAAGCGGCGCATTTGTTCTAGCATGTTCGGGTGCGTGCGGCCATCCTCCCAGGCAATGCCGGATTTTATCAATACAGCATTCCCTGCGCCGCGACAGCTCAAGTTGAGCGAATCGCCACCGTGGGCATAATACATATAAATGGTACCAGGAGGCATAAATAGCGCTTTGCGTTTTTCGGTTAATCCTAATGAGGCGTGACTACCTTTATCTTCCAAATAATAGGCTTCAGTCTCAATTATCATTGCCGATAGCCACATGCCATGATAGTGATGGCGCAATACTTTGCCTAATAAATCTATAGCGACAACTTGTGCGTCACGATCAAAAAATTGTTGGGTGATTATCATGGTTTAAATGATTACGAAATCGTAGATTTTTGTAGCAATGCACGCGCACCAGCGGCCAATAATTTATGGGCAAGCTCTGCACCAATATTTGCCGCATCTTCTATGCTTCCAGAAGCTTCTGATTGTATTAATGTCTGATTTTCTAAGTCGCCGACTAAACCGCGGATAGTTAATTGCTCAATCTGCAAGGTGGCATAACCGGCAATGGGTAGTTGGCAGCCACCGTTTAACTCTAAATTCATACTGCGTTCTGCGGTGATGCACTGTTGTGTCGGCGGATGATTCAGTGCTGTCAGCAAATTTAAAACAGACGCATTATCACGATGGCATTCAATCCCAATAGCCCCTTGACCCACGGCCGGAATCCAGATTTCTGGGTCTAAATAAGCACGGATGCGGTTTTCAACCTCTAGGCGTTTTAGGCCGGCTGCGGCTAAAATAATGGCATCGTATAAGCCCGCATCGAGTCGGCTGAGTCGGGTGCCGACATTGCCGCGTAGGTTTTCAATCTTAAGGTCAGGGCGTATGGCATGTAACTGACACGCGCGTCGGCTGCTGGAGGTGCCCACAATTGCGCCTTGCGGTAAATCATCCAAGGAAGTGAATTGATTGGAAACCAACGCGTCGCGTGGATCTTCACGTTCACACACAGCGGCCAGAATTAAGTGATCGGGCAGGGTCACTGGTAAGTCTTTGATGGAATGTACGGCAATATCGGCGCGATGCTCTAGAATGGCTTTTTCCAGTTCTTTGACAAATAAACCTTTCCCGCCTATCTGGGTTAGGGGGGTGGCTAATAACTTATCTCCCTCGGTTAATAGTCCTAGAATGTCAACGGTTATATGGGGATGGAAGGCTATGAGCAAAGTTTTAACATAGTTAGCTTGCCACATAGCTAGGGGGCTTTTGCGAGTGGCGATGCGTATATTGAATGGAGTGAGGGCTGACATATTATGGAGCACGTGAATTCCTTGAGATTTTGGGGTGTTTTTCCTGGAAATGGTGGAGCGCCTGCGCTCCCAGGATAATTCTCAATTTTAATAGGAGCTATCTAGGGGTTTGCCCTTGTAAAAGTCGATTTCATCATAGATATTTCCATGCTTCTCGGGCTGGGGGGTAAAAAAGCGGCATTGTTTGGGATCGTTTGAAATGCAGTCTTTATAACCGCCTTTGTCTGCCGTCCAACCGCCGCCAACGGGTGAAACTACCAGATTAGGACGCTGCAGGTTAATCGGGAAGCGGTTTTTTCCACTTTTGGTATAAATGCAGATAACTTCGCCTAGGTTCACCCCTATCCATTGGGCACCGACAAACTGAGTCACAGAGTTAAGAAAAGATGGACTATGGCTTTTCCAGCCGCCCGGTGCGCTCCAGGTGTTATCCAAGTTCCGAGTTAAGGCTTCAATCGGGGGGCAAAGCTGCTGTGTTAAGTTGTTATTAACTGCTGTAGGTGGATAGGGTGTCGTATCCGCTGCATCCGCCATAGCTGAAACGAAAAAAATAGCACTAAAGCTAGCAAAGATCGCTTTGTTTGGTAAATTCAATGACATACTGCCTCGATCATCAACGGTTTATAATGTGTTTGGAGTCCATTTTAAAGAAATCATGGGGCTCTCTTCCCTCTTTTTTCAAAGAGGGTGAGTAGTGGCTAATTCTGTTACTATACCGCATTCATATTAAGCTAGCCTTAAAAAACAAGTGTATTAATTTCAGATTTCTCTGTGCTAGACACAATTTAAAACAGGATAGAGGTATGGCTTCGGGTGAAAATTATCCCATCAAACTATCACGTGTCGCTATCCCCACTTTCAGGTACAATCAACATTATGCCAGATTCTCTTATTCTTGATAGTTTAAATGATGCCCAGCGGGCTGCAGTGGCGGCTCCGGCTGAGCATTTTCTCGTACTGGCGGGTGCTGGCAGTGGTAAGACGCGGGTATTGGTGCATCGTATTGTTTGGCTGGTAGAAAAAGAGGGTGTTTACCCTGAGCAAATACTGGCTGTGACCTTTACCAATAAAGCGGCAGCTGAGATGCGAGCGCGTGTTGAGTCCTTGCTACACCTTCCGGGTCAGCGTCTTTGGGTGGGTACGTTTCATGGTATGGCGCATCGCCTGCTACGCAAACATTGGCAAGAGGCGGGATTGCCTCAGGCATTTCAAGTCATAGATAGCGATGACCAATTGCGTTTAATACGCCGGGTGCAAAAAAATTTAAATCTGGATGAGGCTAGATGGCCGCCTAAACAAGCGCAATGGTTTATCAATTCACAAAAAGAACTAGGTTTTCGTCCCGGAAGAGTTCCTCCTGATGGTGATATCTTCACAGAAACCTATAGGCGGGTTTATCAAGGTTATGAAGAAATCTGCCGCACGGGTGGTTTAGTGGATTTCTCCGAGCTGTTGCTTCTTACTTACGAACTTTGGGAAAGTCATCCTGATCTCCTTGCCCATTATCAACAACGTTTCAAGCATATTTTAGTTGATGAATTTCAAGATACGAATCAGATTCAATATCAATGGCTGAAAAAACTTGCCGGTCAGCACAGTAAAATGATGATGGTCGGTGACGATGACCAGTCTATCTATAGCTGGCGTGGTGCTAAAGTGGAGCATTTGGCGCAATTTATGCGTGATTTTCCCAGCGCACAAACCGTGCGCCTGGAACAAAATTATCGCTCAACCAATATTATTTTAAGCGCAGCCAATGCGGTTATTGCCAATAACCAAAATCGCATGGGTAAGAATTTATGGACCCAAGGTCAAGAAGGCGAGCTGGTATCCTTGTATGCGGCATTTAATGATCGTGATGAAGCCCGTTTTATTACGTCTCAGATTCAGGAATGGGTGGAGCAAGGCGGCGCGCGGCGAGAGATAGCTATTTTATATCGTTCCAATGCCCAATCCCGTGTTTTAGAAGAAGCATTAATTCATGCGGAGATTCCCTATCGCATCTACGGCGGTTTACGCTTTTTTGACCGCGCTGAAATTAAAGATGCCCTAGCTTATATGCGTTTGACCCAAAATCGCGATGATGATGGTGCTTTTGAACGCGTGGTCAACACACCGACGCGTGGTATTGGTGACACGAGTTTGGTGGCATTGCGTGAATGTGCGCGTGACTCTGGAATTTCATTATGGCGGGCTGCGGAAACACTGCTAGCTGAGAATAGATTAGTCAGTCGTTCTGCCAATGCGGTGCGAAGCTTTTTAGACTTAATTAATGCACTAAGCCAAGCCAGTAAAGATAAGGCTTTGCATGAACAAATGCGCTATGTATTAGAAAATAGTAACTTATTGCCCCATTATCGTCAGGATCGATCTGAAAAAGGCTTAGCAAAAGTGGAAAACTTAGAAGAATTACTGAATGCCGCTTATCAGTTCACCCCCGATCCTGAAGAAGCAGATTTATCGCCATTGGCCGGATTTTTATCTCGGGTTGCACTGGAAAGCGGTGAGCCGCAAGCAGACCAGGCTAGCGATGCTGTACATCTGATGACCTTACATTCTGCTAAGGGATTGGAGTTTCCTTTGGTGTTTTTATCGGGGATGGAGGAAGGGTTATTCCCACATGGCTTATCCAGCCAAGATCCGTTTAAATTGGAAGAGGAACGTCGTCTGTGTTATGTCGGTATGACGCGAGCGATGACGCGGTTGTATCTGACTTATGCGTCAATGCGGCATTTGCATGGTAATGAAATGCACCAACGTCCCTCACGGTTTATCAGGGAAATTCCGGCAGAATTTTTATCCGAAGCTTATCTTAGAACTAAGATTACGCGCCCGGTTTATTTTACACAACACCTGACGGATAATAGCGATACAACCACACAAAATGCAGCGGGATTAGTTTTAGGCGGTCGCGTCCGACATCCGCATTTTGGCGAAGGCGTAGTGTTAAGTTTTGAAGGCAGCGGCGCGCATGCCAGAGTGCAGGTGCGATTTACCTCGGGCGCGAAGTGGCTTGTAGTCAATTATGCTAAATTAGAGCCAGTTTGAATAAAGAGATACTCCTATGCAAGAAATGCAAGAAAATATACCCCAAAGTGAAGAGGTTGTGGCTGAACCGGATGCAACACCGGCGTTGCCGCCTGCCCCACCTAAGCCCAACAGATCACCTTTAAGTATTTTGATTGCGGTAATTGCGTTATTAATTGCATTAGCCAGCGTTGGTGCCTGGATATATAGCTGGTGGCAATATCAAGCTCGAGAGACTAAGAGCCATGAAAAAATTTTACAACTTGAAAAACTAACCAAAAAAAATCAAAGTGCGTTATCAGCGCTACAGACTGCACTAAAAAATACCCAACAATCTGTGCAGCAACTCAATACCGAGCTCGAACAACAAAACAAGCCGAAAAATTGGCTGTTAGCTGCGGTGGATAATCAAGTTAAATTAGCAGCATTAAATCTCAGAATCGATAACAACGTGACTTTAGCGCAAAAGTTATTGCAAGATGCAGATCAACAATTAGCAGCTGCCAATAATTCTGCATTATTACCCGTTCGTCAGGCTTTAGCCAAGGATATGGCGGCTTTGGCTGCAGCACCAGAGGTTGATATTCCAGGCATCATTGTTCGCCTAAATATCTTAAAAGAATGGGTTGAACAATTCCCACAGACACCAAAGATTGAAGTAAAAGCACAACCACAATCTAATCAAACTTTACCCAATACAGCTGCCTCTCAATCCTTAAGCGATAAGAGCAAAGATTTCCTATCACGCCTTTGGCAAAGCTTAAAAGAATTAGTCGTGATCCGTCATGAAGGTGCGGAAGTGGCACCATTACTTCCTCCTAATGCTTTTGCTTTTGTCGTGACAAATATTCAAACCCAGCTCACCTTGGCGCAATGGGCAGCATTACATCACGAGGAGCAGATTTATAAACAAAGTATTGCACAAGCGCGCAATTGGATAGGCCGTTATTTTGCCCCAGATGATGCTAAAGTGAAAACTGCCCAAATTTTACTGAACAACTTAATGGCGGTGAATGTCAATCCGGCAATACCCGATTTATCCCAAAGCTTGCAAGCGATTCAAAAATTGTTAGTGAGTGGCGTTCAATGAAGAAATTGATCGTATATTTTATTGTATTATTGCTGGCAGTTCTCGGTGGACTATGGATGCATGCGCATCCAGGTTATGTGTTAATTGGGGTAGCTAATACGCGTATCGAAGCTTCTTTGTGGTTGGCGGTTTTTGCACTCATTGTGCTGGTGATAGTCTTTTATTGGTTGCTACGATTATTGGTTGGTATTTTTCGCATTCCCCGGCGTTTCCATAGTTTTAGAAAACGTCGCGAAAGAAATCAAATTTTAAAATTATCAGAGCGTGGCGAGTATGAGTTGCTGAGTGAAAATTGGCACAAAGCGGAACAGGATCTGGCCAAAGCTGCAAAAAAACCGCCCCGCCGCGTTTTGAATTATTTGGGAGCAGCTAAAGCTGCGCGAGCACAAAACAATGATCTTCAACGCGACCAATATTTAGAAAACGCGCGCAAATTAGCGGATGGACGACAGCGACAAGCTATCATTTTCACCGAAGTGCGCTGGCAAATTGCCAATGCCAACTGGGATGCGGCGTTAAAAACCTTAGAACCTTTACAACAAGCTTTGCCACGACATCCATTTGTACTCATGAGTTTAAAGCAAATCTATTATGCCAAGCAGGATTGGGAGCATTTGCAAAAATTACTACCCAAATTAAAAAAACAACATTTACTGACAGATGATGAAGCCAGGTTGCTGGAACATGAAGTGTATTTAGCACTCATGGCAAAAGCGCGTCTGACCAATCAGCCACAGGTTCTAGAGAAAATCTGGCATAGCTTGCCAGACTATTTGCGCCGCGAGCCTCAAGTCTTAGCCACTTATACTGAATATCTGATCGAAGAGGGTAATCAGGAAAAAGCCGAAAGCTTGTTGAAAGTCCGATTAAAAAAATCTTTAGAGGCGCCGCTACTTCAGCAATATGCTAAAGTGCTGAGCAGTGATTCAGCCAAGCAATTATCCAGAGCGGAGTCATGGCTAGAAAAAAATCCACACAATGCTGCTTTGTTATATTGTCTAGGTCAACTATGCATACGACATCGTTTGTGGGGTAAGGCACGTAATTATCTCGAGGCCAGTCTTAAACAAGCACCATCCGCTCCGATATATATTGCACTTGGAGAAGTCGATGAACATCTGGGAGAAAAATCGGCAGCTTTAGAATGTTATCGTGAAGGCTTAAAACTGGTTTCCCGCGCATGAAAAAACTTTCTTTACAATCTAAATTGGAATCCTTAACTGCACGTCATGAAGAACTCGAACATTTGTTAGGTAACCCCGAAATCATTGCTGACCAAAATAAATTTCGCGCACTTTCCAAAGAATATGCACAGCTGGAGCCGATTGCCGACTGTTTTAAAGCCTATCGGCAGGCTGAAGCAGCTTTTGCCAGTGCAGAAAAATTACTAGAAGAAGCTGACCCAGAATTAAAGCAACTGGCCGAGGAAGAAATAGCAGAACAACGTCAAAAGTTGGAGACATTAGAGGAGCGGCTGAAAATTTTGCTGTTACCGCAAGATCCTAACGATCAGCGCAATGTCTTTTTAGAAATTCGTGCAGCCGCAGGGGGTGATGAGGCAGCTATTTTTGCCGGTGATTTATTGCGTATGTATACACGCTATGCTGAGCACCAAGGCTGGAAATTAGAAATCATTTCCGAAAGCCAAAGCGAGCATGGGGGTTATAAAGAGGTGATTTCCCGCATTTCTGGAACCGATGTTTATGCTCGACTTAAATTTGAATCAGGTGCCCACCGCGTACAACGAGTTCCCGTCACTGAGGCGCAGGGGCGTGTGCACACTTCAACTTGTACTGTCGCGATATTGCCAGAGATCGAAGAAGTTGATGCGGTGGAAATTAATCCCGCTGACTTACGCATAGATACCTATCGGGCTTCAGGAGCGGGTGGCCAGCACGTGAATCGAACGGAATCAGCCATACGGATAGTGCACTTGCCAACTGGCACCGTAGTCGAATGTCAAGATGAGCGCTCACAGCATAAAAACCGCGCCCGTGCGATGAGTTTGCTAAGCGCCAAACTCCTAGCCAGTGAACAGGAAAAACAACGCCGCGAACGCAGCGAAACGCGTCGGGGATTGGTCGGCACGGGTGACCGTTCAGAACGTATTCGAACCTATAATTATCCGCAAGGAAGAGTAACGGATCATCGTATTAATCTGACTTTATATCAGCTGGATCAAATTATGGAAGGTGAAGGATTAGGAGATGTTATCGATCCATTAATCCGCGAATATCAAGCGGATTTGTTGGCCGAAATGTCTGGGGAGTGAGGGCAGATATTAGCTATCATTATCGCGAAGTTAATCAATTGCCACGCATCGGCAAAAGTAGGGAAGTGAGGCTCATCAGACACGCTGTGAATACATCCATGTACGCTCGACGGGTTCATCCATGAACCCGACGGTCTGATGAGCCTCACCCCCCTACTTTCGCCTTACTTTTTAGCCATCAATTAATATGGCTAATCAAGTAGTAACTTGTAGTAGTGATACGGTCTTGGCGATTCCCTAAGCTCATAAAATAATTTATTAGCCCATTGATACAACTTGCAAATGAACTATTCTGATGCTTTGCAACAAGTCTGCAAACTATTACCCAGTACCCCAAATCCGCAATTCGAAGCGCAATTATTGCTTTCACGTGCCCTCAAAATTTCCCGCAGTTCTTTATTAGCTTTCCCCGAAAGAGTCATTGATGCTGAGCAACAAAAATTAATAATGCAGTTAGTCAAACGACGTGTAGCAGGTGAACCGATGGCTTATATTCTACAGGAAAAAGAATTTTGGTCTTTGTCTCTGAAGGTAACTGCCGATACGCTGATTCCGCGTCCTGAGACAGAACTTCTAGTGGAATTGGCATTGGAGATTCTCCCCGCAAATGTCACTCAAACTATAGCTGATTTGGGCACAGGTTCCGGTGCAGTAGCCTTAGCACTAGCTAAAGAACGTCCACATTGGCAATTGATTGCCACCGATCAATCAAGCGCTGCTTTAAAGATAGCCCAAGAAAATGCCACTCACCTAGGATTATTCAATGTAAGTTTTCACCAAGGCAGTTGGTGCGCTGCATTGCCGCGACATGGTTTTAATGCCATTGTCAGTAACCCACCTTATATTGCAGAAAAAGATGTGCATCTAGAAGGTGATCTACGATTTGAGCCTCAAAATGCGTTGGTTTCAGGAAAAGAAGGTTTGGATGCGCTACGTATTATTATTGAAGAAGCAGGGAATTTTTTATCGGCAGAAGGTTGGTTGTTATTAGAGCATGGGCATACTCAGGGAGAAGCTGTAAGGACGCTTATGCAGAGTAGTGGTTTTAAGGATATAAGAACACATCAAGATTTGGCAGGCCTTGATAGAGTTACAAAGGGTAAAAGGTAAGCATTGTCATTCCCGCGTAGGCGGGAATCTATCCTGATTTTGGCGCTGTGTCAGAAATAGATTCCCGCCTGCGCGGGAATGACAGTATTTTTTATAGGGGTTACGGTAAAAATGCATAAGTTAACAGCTTAATTTTATCTGGCTGAATAAAAGTCAAAATATGCTACAATGTTAAAATTATAAGTAAAATAGCTGTAAAATTATTCGACCTTTTGTAAACTAACAGGATTCAAATGAGTCACAAAAACCCGCCTCCAGTAGTATTAGCAAGCAATAACCCCGGTAAATTGCAGGAATTTCGTGAAATCCTGGGAGATATTCATATCTCCATCATTCCACAATCTGACCTCGGTGTGCCAGAAGTAGAAGAAACTGGCCTGACTTTTGTTGAAAATGCTTTACTGAAAGCACGCAATGCCGCCAAACATACTGGTTTGCCGGCCTTGGCCGATGATTCGGGCTTGGAAGTTGATATCCTAAATGGCGCCCCTGGCATTTATTCGGCGCGATACGCAGGCGCCAAAGTCGATTTTTCTGAAAACCGTCAAAAATTATTGAGTGATCTCATTGCTGCCGCAGAAGATGAACGTACTGCTCGGTTTCAATGTGTGCTCGCATTACTCAAACACGACCATGATCCTAGCCCACTCATCTGTCAAGGTACTTGGGAGGGTAAGGTGTTATTTGCGCCACGAGGAGAAAACGGTTTTGGCTATGACTCATTGTTTTTTGTGCCTACACACGGTTGTTCAGCTGCCGAATTACCTTCTGCCGTCAAAAATCAAATCAGTCATCGCGCTAAAGCGATTGCCCACTTAATTCAAGAGCTGCGAAACAAACTCTAATGAGCAATCCTAATGCCGCTATCAATCTGGATACACACAACCGCATCTTGCAATGTGTGGGTGAATGGACTGTTTCCGGCATAGAAACGCTTACCTCTCAGATGCAAAAGCTCGGCACTATAGCCCCTGCAACCATATCAGGTAAGGACATTACGCGTATGGATAGCACGGGCGCTTGGGTTTTATACCAATATCTACAAACGCTCGAACAACGAGGCAAAACAGCAGAGTTAGCTGATTTTGCTGAGGATCACCTCTCACTCATCAATTTAATTAAAGAAAAAGGCAAAAAAGCCAGCCAGGTTATCTCTACTCCTGCAAAAATTCCTTGGCTTGCAAAGGTGGGAATTTTCACGATGACGGGTTTTAAAGAAGGGATAGATTTTTTATCTTTTCTGGGAGAATTTATCATTACAGCATTGAATAACCTGCGTCGTCCCGCCCACATTCAATGGCGCAGCTTTTTTAATGCAATCGATGAAACCGGGTTTGCTGCCTTATTCATTGTCGCTTTGCTGAATTTTTTAATTGGTGTGGTATTAGCTTATCAAATGGGTAATCAGCTGCTGGCTTATGGGGCAAATGTTTACATTGTCAGCTTGTTAGGTATAGGTGTGTTACAGGAGTTTGCGCCATTAATCACGGCAATTATCGTGGCCAGCCGTACCAGTTCAGCTTTTACGGCACAACTGGGTACCATGTTGGTCAATGAGGAAATTGACGCATTGCGTACGATGGGATTATCTCCCATGAATCGTTTAGTACTGCCAAAAATTTTTGGTCTAATGGTTTCTTTGCCGCTGCTTATCATTTGGGCGGACATCTTTGGTTTACTTGGTGGAATGATCGTTTCTAAGCGCATGTTGGGCATCAATTTTTATAACTTTCTGACGCAGTTTCCTCGGGTCATTCAAATTAGCACATTTTTCCATGGCTTAGTCAAAGCGCCGGCTTTTGCGTTAATTATTGCGGGCATAGGCTGTTTTCAAGGTTTCAGGGTGCAATATACTGCAGATAGTATTGGTAGGCAAACCACTAAAAGCGTGGTGCAAGCTATCTTTTTAATTATTGTAGCGGATGCGATATTTTCTCTTATTTTACCTTGGCAAAATATTTAGAGCCTTTTTATGTCAGAACCTAGCACTAAAGTCATAGAAATCTCTGATCTTGAGAATAATTTCGGTGGCCAATCGGTGCATAAGGATTTGGATTTAGTAGTCAACCAAGGTGAAATCCTCGCCATTGTAGGTGGTAGCGGCAGTGGAAAAACTACACTTTTAAGAAGTATTCTGATGTTGCGGCAGCCCACTTCAGGCAGCATTCGTGTATTTGGGACGGAAATTACGCAATGTAGTACAGAACAAGCACTAGCGGTGCGTCGTCGTTGGGGTGTATTATTTCAATACAATGCACTGTTTAGTTCCTTGACAATATTGGAGAATATATTATTTCCATTGCGTACGTTTACGCATTTGCCAAAATCTTTTGCTGAAGAGATAGCGCGTTTAAAGATTGTTATGGCGGGCCTCAGTGTGGATGTAGGTTCAAAATATCCTTCTGAACTCAGCGGTGGCATGCAGAAACGTGCCGGATTAGCACGTGCCATTTCCTTAGATCCAGAGTTGTTGATTTTGGATGAACCGACCACTGGACTTGATCCGCAAAGTGCAGAAGCGTTGGATGAGCTAATATTGCAGTTACGGGAAGGGTTAGGATTGACAGTGGTGATGGTTACCCATGATTTAGATTCTTTATGGCGGGTGACAGATCGAGTCGCGTTTTTGGGGGAGGGTAAAGTTCTGGCAACGCTTCCTATGCCAGAATTGGTCAAGGAGCCGCATCCACTGATTCAGGCTTATTTTAGTGGTTATAGGGGCAAGAGGAATGTGGGATCTCCTTCTCCCACAAGGGGAGAAGGAAAAAAGTCACGGCTGTTATAGAGAGAAACAATGGAACCTAAAGTTAATTATATCGTTGTTGGCTCATTTGTCGTTATTTTAACGGCTGTACTGGTTATCGCCATCATTTGGTTATCAGCCAACCAGCGCACCGACCATGAAACATATATGGTATATATGAATGAACCTGTATCTGGTTTAAGCTTGCAGGCGCCTGTCAAATTCAATGGCGTGGATGTGGGCTATGTATCTGATATCAGTTTAAACCCGGATAACCCTCAACAAGTGCGTTTGCTGCTCAGCATTGACGAGAGTGCCCCCATCAATCAAAGCACTACAGCAACATTAATGGCGCAGGGAGTTACTGGTATCACTTATGTAGGCTTGAAAGCGGAAGCAGCTAAGGCACCACCCTTAAAGATATTACCTGGTAATAAATATCCCATCATACCCTCCACACCCTCGCTTTTAGTGCAACTGAGCACGGTGTTAACATCCTTAGCAACGACAACTCAAGATCTGCAACAGGTACTGCGCGGTGTATTTAACCCCGAAAATCAACGTGCAATTCATGATAGCTTGCAGAGCATAAGCAAAATAACAGAGAATTTTGCAAACAATTCTGAGCAAATTACCAGTAGCATTAATCATGCGTCACAAACCTTAGAGCAAAGCCAGAGTGTGATGAAGGCTATTTCACAACAAATGCTGCCTGGCATATCGCAGATGGTTAATCAAGTGAATGCCGTGTTAGGGAATATGCGACAATTAACTAATTCAGTAAAAAGCAATCCCAGCGCACTGATCCGCGGGCAGATGCCTGAGCCTAAGGGGCCAGGGGAGTGATGGTATATACCTTCTCAAAATAATTCAGAGATTTATTTATGGCTAAACATCAATCCCGCAATGCTAGAGATATTTCCAAGCGTTGTATTGTCAATTTCAGAACTATCCTAAGCTTAGGTTTATTATTAAGTCTTGCAGGCTGTTCACTCTTGAGTCCGGTGAAAACCCCGCCTAATAACCAATACACACTGAGTGCGGCTGGGGCTACCCGTACTCAGCCAGTTCGGGAAAATCGTCCGACCTTACTGATTGCTACTCCAGCTGCCAGTCCAGGTTATGACACCACGAATATGATTTATCTGGAAAGACCTTTTCAGCTTAACCATTATGCTAATCACCACTGGGTTTCACCGCCTGCCGAAATGCTAACACCGATATTGGAACAAAAGCTGCGTAACAGCGGTTGTTTCCGTGCCGCATTGGGTCTGCCTTCATCAGGAACTGCAGATTATATATTGAATACAGAATTGCTAGCGTTACAGCAGGAATTTATAGGCGGTAGGAATCAGGTGCGTTTGGCATTACTGGCCACGCTAATCAATGGTGCTTCCCAACAAATCCTTGCGCAACGCCGCTTTGAAGCCGTGGTGCCGGCCTATCAAGTTAACCCGTATTCCGGTGTGGTTGCTGCGAATGAGGCTATGGCTATAGTGACTCAAAAGCTGGCTACTTTTTTGTGCCGTTATGCGGATGAATGAAGAGTAACTATCTGAATATTTAAGGCAGGAAGCCTTCATGGTCTATACTTTTAATAGGGGAAGAATAATTTGGCCTATAGACCTATTTCTCCCAATGCTATGATTAAATGGAGAATTTATGCGGAAAACAACATTGGCTTGGATATTCCTTGGGTTGATCTATGGGAGTTCTGCAATGGGTATGACACTTACAAGTACTGCATTTTCTGAAGGCGGGAAAATACCAGATATTTATAGTTGTGATGGTAAAGATATGGCACCGGATCTGACATGGTCGGCTGTGCCGATAGGTACAAAATCATTTGCACTCATTATGGATGACCCGGATGCGCCATCCGGCTTATGGACACATTGGGTGTTATTTAATATTCCTGCAAATGTAACAAAACTTGCTTCTAATGCAGCATTACCTGAAGGAGCTTTAATAGGGAATAACAGCTGGGGAAGAGCCCAGTATAATGGTCCCTGCCCACCTTATAATAAAACCCATCGTTACAATTTTAAGCTGTATGCGCTTAACACCGTATTAAAATTACCCTCGGGAGCTAGTGCGGCTCAAGTGATGGGTGCGTCAGAGCATCATATAATGGGTCAGGTCAAATTAATGGGCAAATATGAAAGGAGTCATTAAAAAGTAGGAGCTAAATCAATGAAAACACATATTCTAGTTGCCAATGCAAGTGAAGCAAAATTGTACGAAACGGAGCGTCTAGGTGAAAAAATGGATTTGATAAATGAATACAGTCACCCTGCAAGCCGAGAGAAACGCTTGGAGCTGGTGACGGATCGTCCTGGCCATTTTGCCACTAAGGGCACGGGTGTTTCGCGTGGAGCTTATGATGAGTCTGATCCTAAAGAGGTAGAGGCGGATAAGTTTGCGCAGCAGTTAGCGAAAATTGTTATAGAAATTTGTGACAATCACCATGATGATAAAATGGTTATAGTTGCTGCGCCACATTTTCATGGTTTGCTTAATAAGCATTATGATGAACAGGCTAAAGAACAGATAACGCATGCTATTGAAAAGGATTACACTAAAATGCCTATGAAAAAGTTGATGGGTTATTTGGGTGAATTGACTAAGCTAACATAAAATTTTTTTCCTCTTATGGCCATAGCGTTTTTCCTTCTCCCACAAGGGGAGAAGGAAAAACGTCACGGCTGTAAGAGGGAAAAAGTCACAATTTAAGATGCCTTAACATAATGCTGTAAAAAGTCCAAAGTTTTTTGATATGCCAGATCCGCAGCAGCAATATTAAAACTACTTCTGTCCTGATTAAAAAAAGCATGTCCAACCTGTGGATAAACTTCAATTTGCACATCGCGGCGTCCATTGAAAGCAGCTTTAATGCGGTCAATCTGGTCGGGTGGAATCATTTCATCTTCTTCACCAAAATGCATTAACACCGGACAACGAATATTTTTTGCTTCTTGCAAATAATCAGCAATACGGCCGCCATAAAACGCAACGCAAGCATCGACGGGATATTTTGCTGCGGTCAAATAGGCTAACCGTCCACCTAAACAAAATCCCAGAACGATAATTTTATTTTCACAAGCAGGGCGATTGCGCAAAGCTGCAATAGCTTCGCCAATGTCGAGAAGTCCCTGTTCTACATCGAATTGATGATAATAATCAAAGGCTTGTTCTAGATCCTCTCCTCCATAGCTGAGTTGTACGCCAGGTTTTAAGCGCCAGAACAAATCAGGTGCAAGTACGTTATAACCGGCTTTAGCAAAACGATCGGCACAGGTTCGAATGCTATTATTCACGCCAAAAATTTCTTGTAGTAAAACAATGCCGGGGCCAGTCACAGACTGGGTAGGGGCAAAATAGCTGTTAGCAAGGCAGCCGTGGGTATTTGGTATGCTAATCAGGGTAGTATCTGACATAACGGTTCTCCCTTTAATTTTTGTGGTAACTCATCATTGACGCGAAATTCAAGTCTATCATTCATTTTGAAATTCTGACAAAGCAATAGCTCGTTGTTCCGGCATGCTACACATTCAACAATGTCAAAGTTTCAAATACTACATGCGCCATAATTTATCCTCAGAATAATGGTATTTTAGAAAATTAAAAGGAATTAAGCTATACCGCGGTAAGAGCTCAAGTGGCGTTTTCATTATTTTGGAGAATTACTTTTCGTTTCTAACCTAGCTGAATCCTTTGTTGAATCTTTGTCAATTTGTGGAGATGAAGAAGCATGAATAGGAGAGTTTTTCACTACTACCTGCAACATTTGATCAACAGATATAGCAATTGGCTCTTGTTTTCTGTCTTTCTCCTCACTTAAATCAGTTGAGAATTGTTTTTTTTCTTTTTCTTCAGGCTCTTTTGTTGATTCAGACCATAACCCCATTTTTTTAAGTTCATCTATGGCAGGAACATATCCTTGACTAGCAGCTGAACGAAAATGAATAATACTTTCTTCTCGCTCATATTTTTCGCTATCCTTAATTAAATCAGGAAATTTTTTATGCTTTTCTAACATCTCTGCATCCCGATTAAAACCATGAAGATAGCAGTAACCTAGTTTATGTTGAGCTTCTGGTAAGTTTTGATCTGCTGCAGAATAATAATATCGATAAGCTTGGTGGTTATCTTGCGAAACCCCTTTACCATTTAAATAACTATCAGCTACAACAAGTTGTGCTTCAGCTATCTCTTGATCTGCCGCTAATTTAAAATATTTAAATGCAGTTTGTATATCTTCAGGCACCCCTTCACCATCGCGATAGCACTTAGCTATTGCAAATTGTCCATCTGGTAAATTTTTATCCGCAGCTAATTTATAAAATAGCGCAGCCTTTTTAACATCTGGCACGCCATTTATGCCCTTGGCGTAGCGCTGCCCTTCCTCGAATTGTTCTTGTGCCAAACCTTGGTTTTCTAGTCTGATCGGATCATCTAATCTATGGCTTGGAGGCCCGCTGCTGATAACCATTTGAATCTTTTCAACAGCCGTTTTCTTGTCTAACGGAAAAAGTGATGGTGAGACAATTCGCGTTAATGTCGTGATGACATGGCCATCTTCATTTTTGCGATGAATCAGCCTAGTATCTCGCAATCTTTTTTCCCAGCGTGAATTTCCCCGTGTTTTAATATCTTCTTCCAATTCAAATACATGTTTTTCTCTGCGGTCATTATTTGTGAGGCAGATATGAGGATAGTCCAAGTCAATTTGTGGATTTGATTCAAAT
This sequence comes from Gammaproteobacteria bacterium, assembly GCA_035546635.1. Classification (NCBI taxonomy): domain Bacteria; kingdom Pseudomonadati; phylum Pseudomonadota; class Gammaproteobacteria; species Gammaproteobacteria bacterium. The sequence goes on along the minus strand of DASZWJ010000046.1, from coordinate 104,834 downwards.
TTATAATCAGCAAGACCTTCTTGCTTGGCGAGCTCATCAGCTAATTCTAATTGCAGTGGGCTAAGCATATTAGGCTTGGTAGCTTGAATATAAGGTAATATATAATCTGGAAGTGGTTCATTTTGCCAGTATTGCGCGCCTTTATAGGCGCATTTTCGATATTCTGCAATAGAAGTTTTATAGGCAATAGGATGAAGAAAAGCCTTAAAAGCCGCGGTTAAATTTGTTGTGGGTATGCTCCCATCTTGTGGATAACCGAATAAAGATAATGCATAAAGCGTATCGCCGACCTGCATCATTTTCATTGTTTTTGCTTGAAGTTCAAATGTGCGAATTAATTGTGCCACCATGGGCTTTAATTGATCTATATCATCTTGATGATTGCCACCGACTCGCAGCATCTCGCCTACAGACAATAAAATTTCTATCAGCTGCGATCGCTGTAAAGTTTTATTGCTTATAATAGCTTGCAAAATGTTTTTCAAGGCCGAAACGGGAAGTGCTTTGGGAGCATCAAACCTATTGTTCATACATTCACAAATAGCGCGAATTGAATGCACCGTATGCAACAATTGTTTGTTGTCAAAAGGTTTTTTAGATTTGTTTTTAGAATCATTCTCTATATAAAATTGTTTTGTCAAGGCGCACAATATTTTTTCTATCATTGTGTCTGTTTCAACGGAATTAGGATTGAAAGTCCAACTAATTATTAATAACTTCAATGCATGTAGGCTCTCTAAAAGCAGCTCAATGGATTCTGATGTTGTTAATGTATTTAACAACAAATGAATGCTCTCATTAGCCAGCGGATATTTTAGATATTGCTTTTCGGATAATAACCCAAAAAATTTTAAAAATTGCACAGCCGTTTCCGGTAAAAAATCTATTTTAGGGAGTTGTTTTTCCAGCCATTCAGTAGTAATTGTGCCTGCCTTGCATATAAGCAGGGGGGTTTCTATGAGTAAGTTGATAGGTGCAATGCATTTTTCAAGTGTAGTAGTGGATAATAAGTTAGCATTTAAAAATTGTTGTAATGAATAAAACAATAATGAGAATTGAATTGTATAGCCATACTTCGCATAGGAATCCCATCTTTCCTTCTCTTCCTTGCTGGATATTTTCTCCTTCTGCTCCTTGGCCAATTTTGAAGTAATAGCTAAAATTTCATCGAGAGCAATCTCTGGGCTTGGTGGTAGTTCTGACTGATCTCTGGAGGCATGCACTTTATCAAGCAAGGCTTGTGGTTTTGATAACACTTCTCTAACATAATAGGCAGCAGAATCAAGGGACAATTTTTTAGATGAAGGTTCTTTTAATACAGAGTTTAATGAATTAATTGCTACGGAGATGATAGGTAATACTTTTTTCGGTGAATAAGTTTTTGTCCAAACATCCCATTCTTTTAGCATCACGTTCAGACTCATTTGGATAGCTATTTTTTTGTCTTTTGAAGCTTGCCGGTTTATCCAGTTTAGATAAACTGAATGATCTTCTAAACATTTAAGAATTAAAGCAGGATCAGAGAATTCAAGCGGAAGTTTATAAACTGAGTATGTTTTTACTTCAGCCAGTTTGTATCCTTGTCGCCCAGACAATTGGTAATATTCATTAGCTTTTTTAACGTCTTTGGGGCAAGCATAGTATTCATAGTGCACGCCCAGCATAAAGGAAGCAGATCCATTTCCTTGTTTCGAAGCTAATTCATAAAATTTAACCGATTCATCAAGATTTTTTAGTACACCAGTTCCCCGCTCGTAGCAATCTCCTAATCTAGATTGGGCTTCCGCTACTTCTTGGTTAGCGGCTATTTGATAATGATGAAAGCCTTGCTTTTCATTTTTTTCGACGCCTTTGGCAAAAAAGTAACAGTTGCCTATGTGTAAATGCGCTTCCGGCAAACCTTTGGCCGCAGCTAATCGGAATAGAGATAAAGCGCGTGGATGATATCGTTTATCGTGGTGTTCATAGCACTTTTGTCCTAAAAAAAGTTGTGCTTGCGCCGAGCCATGAGGTTCAGTTACAGCTAAATTCAATAATCTGTACGCTTCAGCTTCATCTTTTTTAACCCCGTAAGTTCCAGACAGTAAATGTAAAGCATATTCATATTGGGATTGTTTGTAGCCTTTGCTGGCTGATTCTTGCAGCCAAAATAGATGGCGCCTAGGGTCTTCGTCTTTTTTATAATGTAATGCAAGCTGATATTGAGCGGCAGAGTTTCCATTTGCAGCGGCAGCTTGCAGTTTTTCTATCGGAGTTGGAATGTTAGAGGCTAAAGACTGCTTTGGTGGGTCTATAGGTATTTTAGCCATTTCAGAAGTGCTTGGGTTTTGGTTCAAAGAAGCTGCAGTTGAATTTGGGCGTAGCAAATTTTTGTGATCGATAGTAATAAAAGTTAATTGATCTGCTTTTGCTTGTATTTCAGACCAGTCTATTTTCTCTCGAGGTTCGTTTTTCTTTTTAAGTTTTCTGCGTTGCTTGCTATTGGTTTTCCTTTGCTCTTCCCAGCGGTCAGAAATAATTCTAAATACTTCGGGACTAGTATGTTGCCATTTTTTTGCCAAAATGAGTGGAGAAATTTGACAGCGCTCAATGTTTAAAGATGAAATAGAGGTGTTGTCAACTAAGAATTTAATAATGCCTTGGAAATTGCGTTTAAGGGGTGGGCTTGTACTATTATGTTCATCCTCCATGGCCTTCATAAGTGCTACGGTAAAGATATAAGGATCAGCTTGCTTGGTAAAAGGATTAAGGGGTTTTTCCTTACTAGAAACAATCGTTTGTACAATATTGAGATCGCCAGCGCTAACCGCAGTCATTAATTGATTAAACAGAGGCGGAGCATGCTTTCTATTTACTATTGGCATAGCTTTGCGCCGTGGCAAATGTTTATCTTCTATATCTAAAGGCGTATGGGTTGTTTCAGGTTCTGATTCTACACTAGAAGAAGTAGGGGGTTTACGGAATGGATTTGTGCCAATCGCTACCTTGCTATCGGCTAATCCTTTTTCCCACTTTACTTCTCTGCCACGAGTTCGTTCTGTTATATATTCAAATAAATGCTGATCTGATGGCGCATGCAATTTTTTTAAGTCTTCATTATCAGTTAATGCATAATTATAAAATGTCTGCGATATTTGACTAACTACCAGTTTGGGAACAGGTATTTTCTTAGAATATTCGAAATAAAATACCGGTCTGCCAGTTAAATGTGATAGTGCAAACCCTTTAAACAAATCCTGCATTGCTACTGCTTTGGGATTTTTTCTAGCGCCATGCATATCGCCATTCATTTCGAGTACGATTTCCCATCCTTTTTGACAATACAGATCCTGCGGATGATACTCTTCGTTTTCTTCTGGTATGGTGTGGAAACCTACTCGACTAAACAGCCGGCCTATTTGTGCTAATAGTGTTTTAGCGCCTGGATCTGATGGTTTGATTTTGTCGAGATCGGCTAATATGGGCTCATGTTGCTTGATTTTTTTAATTCTTCCTAAGCATAAATAAAGGAATAATTTAGTCAAAAGTGAGTTATATTCTTTCAAGGTTTTGCGATATTTTGGCAAGAACTCAACAGCTATGTTGGTTAATTGTAAACTATTGAAAGTAGGTTTTGTCATTCCTAATAGCGCTAACCCATATAATGCGTTGATTATTGCACTTAAAGTTTGTATATTCTCTTTTTGTTTTGACAAGTTGAAGTTGCATAAGTTGGCCAATACTAATAAATGCGCTAACAAACTATCAACTCTATGTAGTAACATAACATTGATATCGCTATAAAACCATTTGAACCTTGTGATATCTCCGATAGCTTTCAGTGCTGATCCGATATCTTTTGCGGTAACAAGTTCAATAGTTGAGACTTGGATTTGGGTGGTTTTTTCGATTTGAATTAAAATCTCAAACAATGTAACGCAAGAGATATTGACGCTAGGCAGATAATTCAGTGTCGCAGCGAATCTATCAACCATAAAACATAAATCTTTAGCCCTTCTGCTATCCATCTCCTTGAAAAAATTTGAAAAAATAGTATCTATCAGCTTTGTTTTTATTAGAGATAAAGATGAAATTTGCCGCGAAAGTAATAGTTTTAAAAATCCCCAGTAAGCTGTGTTGGTCAAATAACCGTCGCTTAAATTTTTTTTAGCAAATATATCTAACACTATATTAATATGTTCAGCTGGTATAGCTGCGGTTAGGCGTTGATTTTCCGCCAGCCGTCCTAAACCCAGTAGCCATTTTTGTATTACCTCTAATTTTTCTCCACGTAAAACTGATTCCATGTGGGAAAGAAATGGTTTAATATTTATTTTTTGTTGACTTAAAACATTTATTTCTGCTAATAAGCCGAGGGCTTCGAAAGCTTTACTTAATTCCAGAGCGGTAATAGTTTCTTTGTCACAGAGTAACCAATCATAAAGTAATGCATTAACACCGAATGGCGGGAACTCAAGCTCAACATCAGATTCATGACTACTGGATTTATAAATGACCATATCATGAGTCAAAATGACTAAAATTCTTCCTATTGGCAAGGGATGCGAGGTCGCTTCTATAAACTCCTGGAATGATTTCATGTTTCCTAGAAGAGTGGTTAATTCTTTTAAAAAATTTAAGATGCCGGCAATGGTGGTTTCTAAATTTGTAGAATATGATTTCGGGCTCGTATTGAAAAACTGCTGTGCTACTCGTTGAATAAAATGACGTAATTTAGCTAGAGTAAAATTTTCAGAGTGCATTACATCGCTTTCGAAATCATGCTGAACTTGATTAACTTTCTGTAAAGTAACAGCTAATGCTTGTATTTTTTGCGAGGGAAATTGTTCTAACCATATTTTATAAAGTGGAAAATTCTTATCATTATCGGTTATGAAGCTGAGTAACTGCCGATCAGTTAGAGATATAGTTGCTGGGTGATGTTTTCTTTCTTTGCTATCGAATGTTGTTAGGGTAGATGGTTTGCGAGGGTTTGATGTAGTCCCAAATAGTTGTTCAGGATGTGCGGTGGAATCCTCTTTTTCTAAGAGTGATAATTTATTGTCTTTTGCCTTAGGTTCAAGTGATTTAGTAATGGTACTAAGAGATTTAGTAGGTATTATTTTGCTTTCAGTGCTCATCATTGTTCTCTTCAGGTGGGTAGGATTGTAAAATATCTTGGTGATATTAAAGCAGTATTAACGGGGCACCTCTAGAGTACAGGATTTTGAGTCAACGCATACCGAGGTTCACTTCTGTACCCATTACACCTCAGAATGCTATATTTAACACTTTTGCAAAAACCTATCCAATTGGCTGGGGCTTAAACTTAGCATCTTGATGTATAATGGATATGGATTCAATGATTTTTGGTGTGACAAAAATAAGTAACTCTTTGCGTTCCGCATGAGTTTGTTTGTTGGTAAATAACGCACCAAGTACCGGTATAGAACCCCAAAAAGGAATACGCTCGTGAATATGGCTGTTGCTTTCTTCATAAATTCCACCTAACACAATGGTCTCGCCGTTATTAACCAGAATTTGTGTTTGTACTTGTTGCGTACTAATAGCCGGAACGCCATTGACGGATAAAGCGCTAATTTTATCTTGATTCACGGTGAGATTGAGCAAAATTTTATTTTCTGGAGAGATCTCGGGAATGACTTTCAAACTCAATACGGCTTTTTTAAAGGAGATGCTCGTGGCGCCGCTAGAAGTTTTTTCTTGGTAAGGAATTTCCTGACCAGATTCAATAGATGCGCTTTGTCGATCTGAAGTAATTAACTCGGGGTTGGAAATGAGTTGTGCTCGGCCTTCGCGTTCCAGAGCGGATAATTCCATGTCTAGTAACGTGCCTTCACTGAGTTTGGCGATGGCTACGGTAAAATGTCCTATATCTTCTATGCTAAGAGGCATATCCATAGATAACTCTCCCGGTGGTTTAGTGGCAGTTGTGGTTGAAACTGTGCCAAATTTCAGCCCTAATTCTTCTACAGAATCTTCGTCGACATTGACAATGCGGGCAGCAATTTGTATTTGTCGCGCAGGAACATCCATATCATGCAGAAATAGTTTGATTTGTTGTAAATGCGCAATGTTGTCTCTAATCCATAAAGCATTCGTGCGGGTATCTGCTACAACACTGCCTTGTTCGGATAATAAATGGCTGTTTTTATCCTGCAACAAAACAGTTAGATCGGAGGCTTTAGCATAACTTAACCGAAATAAGGTGTTGTGGAGTGGTTGAGTTTCGATGTTTTGTTGTTCGAGAGTGGTCATTTCTTGCGTAGGTGCAATAAATAAAATAGTATCCTGTTCTTCTTTGCTTAACCCCTGCATGCGTAATATGGTTTTTAGCGCTTGATCCCAGGAAACATTTTCCAGTCGTAAGGTGATATTTCCCGCCACACTATCGCTTAAAATTAAATTCACTCCCTTAAATTCGGCTAATAGTTCTAATAAATCGCGTACTGGAATGTCGTGAAAATTTAAGGATAAATTATGATTTGGAGTAGGTGTCACGCCAGAGGCTAGTGCAGTATTCCCAAAACAGGTGATTGATAAAGTTAAAATAAAGACAGGGAATAAAAATTTTTTATATAAGGTTAACATGGAATGATTTTTCCATTATGAGTTAGGGTAAATTTAAAACAGTTATAGTAGGCAATATGGCCTGCTGATTAGAATATGTAGTCAATACGATTTTATCTGAAAAAATTCCCGTGATTTTTGCTTGTTTCTCACCTAGTGTTTCGCCTATTTTCAATTGATGTAAGCGCCCGTTTGAATCGAGAAAAATCGCGCGAGAATCATTTCCCAGTTGTAAAATTCCAGTTAACTTTAGCTCAGTTAAAGGAGGTTGACTAAAACTTAGGTCACGCATTTGATGTCCGCTCATCTCTTCGGTTGTTTTGACAAAAGGATCGCGAAGAGGTGGGGTTACGATGCTATGGTTTTCTGCAAAACAAAAAGTCTGAATTGATAGAGTAAGAATGAGTGTTAGCAATGTTCTTTTTATTACTGATCTGTTCATGGTTGGTTGGCTTTAGAATATAAATTGATGATTAAAGTTAATTGCAAGGTTTTTGGAGCAACATCATCACCTGTTGAAGGTAATGGCTTGATGCTGAAATCTCCTAAGGAATTTATCGAATCTAAGTGCGGCAGTTGTGAAAAAAAATCTTGTAGTTGTTGATAATGCCCGCTAGTAGAGACTTGTATGGGTTGGATCTGTAGATTATTTGCAGATTCCAACGGTAAGGGTTTTATCGTGTCAAACTCTAGGCGATTTTCATTTGCCAAGGCTACTAGTTGAGTTAATAAATGCGACAAACGTTGTGATTGTAATTTGTTAAGTTCAAATAGACCGGCTTTGGTTTGTTTGTTTTGCGTGATAGATTTTTCAGTACGAATAAGTTGTTGTTTATCGTTGAATTCTTTCGTTAGCTGGGTAATAAAAATTGCATTGTGGTGTCGCTGTGTATTCAGAGGCGAGTAGACGAACAGATAAAAAATCAAAGATAACGTAAGATAACATGCAGTGAAGCAAAAAAATTGCGTTGGTTTTGACCAAAATGTAATTTGTGAGAAATTTAAATTCAAGTGCAATTTATTAAAGTTCATAGAATTTTATTGTGCAGAATAGTTTTCATAAATTAATTCAAAATCAATTTCTGGATTTTGTGGGTCGGTATGCTTGGTTTCGGTGAGTTGTGGGTTCCCTGCAAATTGAGTCTCCAGATTTTTGAGTAATAAAGTGATTTCTGCGTGGGAGGCTGATTTTCCTGAAAAGCTCAAAGATTTATGGGTTTTTTGAATTTGTGTTAGATACAGGTTAGGAGGCATTTTTTGTCCGATGTCATGTAAAAGTTGCAATAGCGTCTGGTTGGTTTGTAATAGATTTTTTATATAGTTTGTTGTCTGCATTTGTTGCTGCAACTTTTTATGAATCACCAAATAATGTTGGTATTCGCCGGATAGTTGCTGGATGTGTTGTTGCAGTTTGCTAATTTCATGCTTTTGTTCTAGCAAAAACATCAATGATTTGGCTGATAAAACCGACCAACCCATGAGGATAAAGATCAAGCCCAAAATAAATAACCAATAAAGTCGGCGAATTTTTTGTTTATGGCGTGCTTCACGCCAAGGTAATAAATTCACTGTCATAGTGAACGCGCAGTAGGCATAGCCAAACCGATGCTCAACATAAATTCACAAGCGGGGTATGACGTTTTTTCAGCACTTTTGTATGACAGATACTCGAAGGGATCGACTACTTTACTCGGAATATGGGTTTCTTGTTGTATAGCGGCCATTAGACTGATGTCAGGGATATGTCCGCAAAGAGCCAAGAGGTCAATGGGTTTGTGTGACTCTGAATGATAGTAAAGCTGTAGCGCGCGCGTTATAAACGCTAGGATGCAGTTTTTACCTGTGTCCTTTTGAGTTAAAGATTTATTGTGTTCAGTAAGCGTATAGATGGGTGTTTGGTGGTCTGAAACTGTGAATAAAATTGATTCGCCATTGATATAAAGTGTGGCGATGGTCGCCGCTGTAGTCACAGTGGATTTACCCAAGCAATAATAGGCTGCCCGCTGTAGCGCATAGGAGTTGATGTCGACAGCTACAGTGGTCAAGCCAATTTTTTTTAGATTCGCAATATGATTGATAACAGGTTGTTTTTTAGCGGCTATCCATCTGATAGTCACCAGGTTCGGATCATTTTTAGAGGGACCAAGCCTTTCAAAGTCCAACAGCAATTCTTCTGCGGACTGATTAAAAATTTGGCTAATGTGGCTTTTTAGGTGGGACAGAATTTCCGCTTCAGTGAGGCTGGCATCCACTTCAATGACTTTGAAAAGAGCTGCAGAATGATCGATGGCTATCGCTGCAGATTTTATCCGGGTATTAGCGTTGGTCAAGGTTTGTTGCAGGATAGATATGATTTGTTCAGGGTTAGGTTCGTCAATGGGCAATGGTGCTCTGGCGTAGGTTTGTATTGAAAAACCCTGTCTATTGCGCGTAAGAGCAGTTATGCAGATAGCGTTGGAGTTGATGTCTATGCCGAGTAAGGCACGGTTCATTGGTTGTCTGGATAAAAACAGCATGGAAGTACCCTGATTCAAATGGAATGATATTGTTAAATGCATTTAATGACGGTTCAATACCGTAATTAATCTTCTCACCTTCCCTCAAATTGAAGCGTTGTGTGGCAGAGTACTTTAAAAATACTCAATTTTGATGAAGTGGCCCTGACCATAGCCACCTTGGCTGTTGCTACTTCGTGAAATTTCCCTTAGAATCGCAAATCCTTTAGCTTAAAATCAACGGAGTTACCCCATGCATGCGGTTATTATAAGTGGTGGGAAGCAACATAAAGTGGCAGAAGGCCAGCGCTTGAAGCTGGAAAAGCTGCCTAATGAAGTAGGCGATTCTATCGCTTTCGACCAGGTGCTTCTTCTTACCGACGGAGAAAATGTGACACTCGGCGCCCCTTACATTAAAGGAGCAAAAGTGAGTGCAGAAGTGATTAGTCAGGGTCGGCACAAAAAAATCAATATTATTAAAATGCGTCGTCGCAAACATTATATGCGTCGTCAAGGGCACAGACAGGATTTTACTGAGGTTAAAATTACCGGAATTACCGGTTAACAGTCCTGTAGTAACAGCATATTAGAGGTTCTAAAAATGGCACATAAAAAAGCCGGTGGTAGTACACGTAACGGCCGTGATTCTAATCCCAAGTACTTGGGAGTCAAAAAATTTGGTGATGAATGGGTGGCTGCCGGTAACATTTTAGTCCGTCAGCGTGGTACGCGTTTTCATCCAGGCGTCAACGTAGGATTAGGTCGAGATCACACCTTATTTGCAACCGTGGATGGTTTTGTCAAATTTGAAACCAAAGGCCGTTTTCATCGTACTTTTGTTTCTGTTGTACCGGAAGCAGGTGAAGAAGAGCGTCGTGCTGGTTAAGAGGTAGTATTGTTTAGATAGCCACATTTTCCTTGTTGGACAAGCCCTTAGCTGTCATCCTTCATTTTCCTCAGGATGACAGCCATTCCTGAATTCATAACTCCAATCCTCCTTATGAAATTTGTCGATGAAGCCTTTATTCGCGTAGAAGCTGGGAACGGCGGTAATGGCTGCCTGAGTTTTCGCCGCGAAAAATATATTCCCTGGGGTGGTCCTGATGGTGGTGATGGTGGTGATGGGGGCAGTGTGTTTTTGCGGGCGATCGAAAATATCAATACTTTGGCCGAATTTCGTTACCGCCGTGTTCATAGGGCACAGCGTGGCCAGGATGGTATGGGTAGTCAGTGCACTGGCAAAAGTGGCGAAGACCTCGTGATTGAAGTACCAGTTGGTACTTTGGTTTATGATGCAGATACTGATGAATTGTTAAATGATTTAACCGTGTCTGGCCAAATTATTTGCGTAGCCAAAGGTGGTCATCACGGCCTTGGTAATATCCATTTTAAAAGTAGCGTTAACCGTGCACCTCGAAGAACGACCCGTGGCACGGAAGGTGAGCAACGCAATTTGCGTCTAGAATTAAAGCTGCTGGCAGATGTCGGGTTGCTCGGCCGTCCTAATGCCGGTAAATCCAGTTTCATTCGCGCGGTATCGCAAGCACATCCTAAAGTGGCAGACTACCCCTTTACGACTTTGCATCCGCACTTAGGCGTAGTGCGTATAGATCACAATCACAGTTTTGTCATTGCAGATATACCCGGCCTAATTGAGGGCGCGGCAGAAGGCGTTGGCCTTGGGGTGCAATTCCTCAAACATCTGATGCGTACCCGCATATTGCTGCATTTGGTGGATATCACCGCTGCAGACGGCTTAGAACCGGTAGCGGCGATTCAGTCTATTTTAGAAGAACTGAAGAAATTCAGTCCCGAGCTCGCCACGCGTGAACGCTGGTTGGTTTTTAATAAAATTGATTTATTGCCTGCTGAAATGGTGGATGAGGTCTGCCGATCTATTGTTGAACAACTAGCCTGGTCGGGTCCAGTGTTTAAGATTTCGGCATTGAAAAAACAGGGCACGCAGCAATTATGTTATCAATTGATGTCAGCATTGTCTCTCGCAGACTCTTAAAATATTCACCTCTCCCCTTGTGGGAGAGATGAATATTTTAGCCCCTAATCTCGAAGCGCAAGGAGCAAAAAGCATTGATTAACATCAGAAAAAAATTCTCAAAAAACAGCGGTTTAAAACGCTTGATTTTATTCTGGTTAACTTACAGCTGCATAATGGCTGCAACAGCCACCCCCCATAATTTGCCGCCTGGCTTCGTATATCTCAAAGACATTGATCCTAGTATTATTCAAGATATACGCTATGCCGGATATCACAACTTTATTGGCCATCCTATCAGTGGTTATAAGGCAGCAGAGTGCATTTTAACTCGCCCCGCTGCAACAGCCCTAGCGCGAGTGCAGCAATCGTTAAGACCTTATTCACTTTCTTTAAAAGTGTATGATTGCTATCGACCGCAGCTCGCAGTCAATGAATTTATCAACTGGAGCCGTCTGCCAGCTTTGCAGCAAATGAAAGCGGAGTTTTATCCGCGGGTTAATAAGGCGGATTTCTTCAAGCTGGGATATGTGGCGTCAAAATCAGGGCACAGTCGCGGAAGCACGGTTGACCTAACGCTAGTTGCATTACCCTTGGCTAAACAGGAGCAGTACTTTCCTGGCCAGAAATTGCGTAGTTGTTTTGCGCCATATACGCAGCGTTTTAATGATGGCAGTATTGATATGGGCACAAGTTTTGACTGCCTTGACCCAACAGCACATTTTGCAAATCCAGCCATACACGGTAAAGCAGCGCAAAATCGATCATTTTTGAAATCTATGATGGAAAAGCAAAGGTTTGCCCCTTATGCAATTGAATGGTGGCATTTTACTTTGCAGGATGAGCCATTTCCTGATACTTATTTTAGTTTTCCGGTTCAGGCGGATGGCGCTAAGCCATAAATTGACATTCAATTTATTCGGCAATGCCCTCCAACAGGAAGGAGGAACTTAATGTAAAACTATCAGTATTATGAGGAAAGCACCAATTTTTTCAAACTAGCATTCAAGCGGCTCTTCAATCGCCCGGCTTTATTTTTGTGAAAAATACCTTTAGGCACCATTTTATCAATTTGTGAAAACGCACTTTTAACAGCAGTTTCTGCTTCGCTTTTCACGCCGGAGGCAATCGCTTTGCGGGCTTTTTTGAGATAGGTATACACTCTGGAACGCAGATTGGTGTTGCGGGCTTGACGTTTGATAGTTTGTTTTGCGCGTTTTTTGGCTGATGCAATATTGGCCACAGTTTGTACTCCGAAACAAGAATATTATTGGGTCGGTAAATATGCCGCTTTATGCGGCATTTGTCAATCGACCTCTGTGGGTGTGTAGCGGCAATTTAGTAATGTCACCTCTACCTGACCTCTACGACCTCTGCGGAATGACCTGATGAGTGTCGCTACATTAATTTTTTTGCTTGACAGGCTAGCTAACTCTATAAGACACTACAAAATTGTGCCTACCCTATTTTGCCTGAAATATGTATAAGCCCAACTTTATTCACCTAAAACTGACAACAAAACATTTTGTTATCAGTCTGACATGACATACCTGTTTTGTATAATTTGTTGGTAATTACTCGTTCCCTTTTAAAACGGAGAATTTGATGAAACAGGCAAAGTAAAAAAATCGTTATTTAAATAAAAAAGCTTCAAAAATAACAACTCATGAAATTTCCTCTAAAGGGGTACGCTTATGAATGAAGTTCTGCGTAATACACCATCTACTGATATACCTTTTATCCGTGCCGACCAATCCTTGCCTGAAATCACGATTAAAGCAGTGATTTTAGCTGTAATCATCACGGCAATTTTAGGCGCAGCTAATGCATATTTGGCGTTAAAACTCGGTCAAACCATCTCAGCGTCCATTCCTGCCGCTATCATTTCCATGGGCGCGTTACGTTTTTTCAGAAAGCACAATGTCTTAGAAAATAATATCGTGCAAACTGCAGCTTCCGCGGGTGAAGGTGTGGCCTCAGCAGTAGCTTTTGTATTACCTGCACTGCTCATGATAGGTTACTGGGATCATTTCCATTATTGGGAAACCATGCTAATCACCTTAGTCGGCGGCCTGTTAGGTGTGTTATTTTCTATTCCATTACGCCGCATTATGTTGAACTATCCTACCTTGAGCTTCCCTGAGGGTACGGCGATTGGCAATGTGCTCAAAGCCAGCGCCACCGGTAAGGCAAAAATGAAGCACCTATTGCAAGGTGGTCTGGTAGGTGCATTGATTAGTTTATTCCAGACTGGATTTAAGCTGCTATCTGAAATACTGCCGCTGTGGAATGTCAGTGGTAAAACCTTGTTTGGTTTTACCTTAGGTTTTTCACCCGCATTATTAGCTGCCGGTTTTATTGTCGGTCTGCAAGCTTGTGTGGCGATGTTGGTGGGTTTGGTATTGTGCTGGGGTATTGGTATTCCATTGTATTCACATTTTCATGGATTACCCCAAGCGACTAGTTATTATGATATGGCCATGAGTTTGCGCGCCGATCATATTCGTTATGTCGGTGTTGGTACCATGTTACTGGGTGGTTTGTGGACACTATTAACCTTGATTAAGCCCATTTTCCTAAGTCTAATCGCTTCTGTGCGCTCACTTAAGGAAGCACGACGAGGGAAACTCACAGGTATCGTTATCCCTCGCACGGAACGTGATATACCTATCACCTGGGTAGGCTTGGGCACAGTTGTGTTGGCTGTTTGTGCTTTCGCGACTTTCCAATATTTATTTGCTGGGAACTTTCAATCGAATTCATACCTCTATGGCGTGAGTTTTTTTGGTATGTTGTATTTACTGATTGTTGGATTTTTACTGGCTTCCGTCAGCGCGTATTTATGCGGGTTAGTGGGTGTTACAAATAATCCCTTATCAGGATTAATATTGGGTTCTATATTAATTACCTCATTACTGATGTTGCCGGTATTTGGACATATTATTCAGGCAAACCCAGCTGCTGCCAAATCAGTGATCGCTTCGGTGATTATTATTACTACAGTTACGGCGACAGCGGTGGTGATCTCTGGTGAAAATCTGCAGGATTTGAAAGCGGGTAAAATGGTTGGCGCTACGCCTTGGAAACAGCAGGTGATGTTGCTGATAGGTGTCATCGTTGCTTCGCTGGTAGTGGGTCCGGTATTGGAATTGTTATTTCAAGCTTATGGCATTGGTGGCGTTTACCCACGTCCTGGAATGAATCCGGCGCAGATGTTAGCGGCGCCGCAAGCAGGCTTGGTCGCTGCGGTATCGCAGGGAGTATTTGGTAATTCGTTACCGTGGGCGGATATTTTGGTCGGCATTGGTATTGCATTAGTGGCAATTGTGGTTGATGAATGGCTGAAAAAGCGCAACAAACGCTTGCCGATATTGGCTATTGGTATTGGTATTTATTTACCGCCCGAAATTACCAGTGCAGTTATTATTGGTGGTATTCTCAATTACGTCTGCAAGGCGCGTTTAACTGCGCGTTTTAATAAAACCCAAGGTGGGAGCGCGGATAAAACCTCCATGGAACAATTTTTTGAACAAGGCACTTTGTTAGCCTGCGGTCTGGTTGCGGGCGCTGCGCTGATGGGAGTTATATTAGCGGTACCATTTGTATTAAAAGGCAGTTCTGATGCATTACGGCTAGTAGGTGCTAGTTTTACCCCGATCGCAGATATATTGAGTGTTTTAGTATTGATATTGCTATGTGTTTGGTTATATAAAACCACCGTGGGAAGTAAATCTGAGAATTAAAGATAAATATATGCTTATTCTCCTGCGTGCCTCGCCCCATTTTTCAAAGGGGCAAGCAATTAAGCTATTGCGGATTTTCAAGGCTCAATACGCCGGAATTGTAATCATAAGCAAACAACTCTGCATAACGTCCCCAGTCTATAACGACTTCCAGCACTTCGCCTGCAGCCTCTTCACTTAAATGATCTTCCAGTTCTCGCAGAAAACGATCTTCAGAGGCGCGATGGCCAGGACGTTCATCCAGTACACGGCGAATATGACGGGCGAGTGGCACGTATTTCATTAAATGTGCGGCAAAGAGTTGTTTACGCTGCAGAATATCGGCTTCAGAAAATTGCCTGCCAGCACGGGTCAATTCAATATCACCTTTAGAAACGTCAGCAAAATGCAGAATTTCTAAAGCTTCAGTATTCAAAAACAGTTTGTCGACATCCAGATTTAAGTCTTTTGCCAGTTCAGGCAAATCGACTTTTTGTTGATAGTCAGGAGAGCTTAGGGTTTCTAAAAAACCCGTCAACTCAGAAACCTGTACTTTAGGCAGACGATAGCCGATGCCAGTGGGTTTGTGTTTGGTCAGGTCTTGCGCTTGGCCGATGGCTGTGGTCATCAGCATATAAATCTCATCGACGACTTCGCGGATTTTTTCATCTTCGTCGGAACGTGGGTGGGGGATATTCACTTTGATTTCACCGCGGATTTGGCCAGGATTACTGCTAAATACCAGGATACGGTCAGCCACTAAAGCGGCTTCTTGGATATTATGCGTCACTAGCAAAATGGAGCGGATATTGGTTTTTTTATCTTGCCAAAGATCCAAAAGATCGCTGCGTAGGTTATCAGCGGTCAAAGCGTCAAGAGCGGAAAACGGTTCATCCATTAATAAAACTTCAGGATTGACTACTAACGCGCGTGCAAAACCGACGCGTTGGCGCATACCGCCGGATAATTCTTTAGGGTAAGCAGACTCAAAACCATCAAGACCAATCACATCAATCGCTTCCAGTGCACGTGCTCGCCGCTCTGCGCGCGAGACACCTTGTGCCTCCAGCCCCAGCTCCACGTTTTGCAATACGGTAAGCCAGGGGAAGAGGGCAAAACTTTGAAATACCATAGACAGCCCTTTGACAGGACCAGAAATAGGCTGTCCCTGATAGACCACTTGACCGGTGGTTGGTCTGGTTAACCCGGCAATAGTGCGTAGCAGGGTAGATTTTCCCGAGCCAGATTTACCTAACAAGGCAATAATTTCTCCTTCATACAAGGAAAAATTTAAATTATCCAGCACCAATAAGTCTTGGTAATCACTTTTTTTGAAGGATTTGCATAGGCCAGTGATAGTTATAAGAGGAGTGGGAGAATTGGGGAAATTCACGTGGGATGCTCCGTGTTTTTGGCGATATGCTTGACGCATTTGAGTATAGCAGTTCTTGTCATAAATTTTTATTTTAAGCTGAATTATATCTAACTTCCCCCTCTTGTTTTATAGCGCGAGGGTTGTGAGTGAATGTAATGGATGTCTTTGAAATAGCAGGTCACCTGCATAAAAGAATCATGGTAAACGAACTGGTATTAAGATAATTTAAATCTTTCTACGGCTAATCTATATAAGGGACGCCATAGTACCCTGTTAATGGATAAGACATAAAGACACATAACCGCAATACCTAATGCCAGACGTGCGAAATCTCCAGAACTGGTCTGGTGGGTAATATAAGAGCCCAAACCGACAGCGCGCAATTCAGTATGACCCCAATGTACCACTTCTGC
The DNA here is from genome assembly GCA_035546635.1 of Gammaproteobacteria bacterium. Taxonomy (NCBI): domain Bacteria; kingdom Pseudomonadati; phylum Pseudomonadota; class Gammaproteobacteria; species Gammaproteobacteria bacterium. Next base: position 88,266 of record DASZWJ010000046.1, on the reverse strand, counting down.
GATAATACTGGCATTCCACGCTCCGCCAGCTGCAGTGATGGCGCCAGTCACATAATAGGGAAAGATTCCGGGTAGAATCAATTTCCTCCACCACAACCAACCGCGCACATTGAGTGAACTTGCCACCTGACGTAAATCTTTAGGCAACGCATTCGTGCCAGCAATCACGTTAAACGCGATATACCACTGTGAACCCAGGATCATAAGCGGTGAAGTCCAAATATTGGTATCAAGGTGGAAGTTAACAATGATAATCACAGCAACCGGATAAACCAGATTGACGGGAAAAGAAGCTAAAAACTGAATAATAGGCTGAGCAAAATTGCTATAACGGGGGCGCAGTCCTATCCAGACGCCAAGCGGAATCCATAACAATGAACATAAAAAAATTAATATCAAGACTCTAAGCGCAGTAATAAAACCTAAAACAATCACATGCCCAATTTCAGCCCATGAAACAGTAGCCAGCACGAAGCGTGCTAAGATAATGACAGAAACCAATATAGCTACTGTCAGCAGCACATACCATAGTATAACTGCCGTCAATTGCCAGTGACTGGCGCGGTGAGTCCCCTGAATTTCTTGCCTGCGATGAGAGAACAACCGTAGGTTGATAAAACATTCCCACAATAGCAACAAAAATTTACCTATGGATTGCATCCATTTGGTGCGACGTAATAATTTGACAACCCAGGAATGTGTCTCAGGTTCCTCTCCTAGCTGTTCAAATTTAAATTTATCTGTCCATTCATTTAAGGGGCGAAATAAAATTTGGTCGTAAATTAGAATCACAATGAACATCGCAATGATGGCATAAACGACAGACCTCATATCTGCGTGCAATACGGCAAGCGCGATATAAGAACCAATACCAGGCAAAGTGATGTTTTGGTGGTTGACAGAGATAGCTTCGGAAGCCACTACAAAGAACCAGCTGGCTGACATAGACATCATGGCATTCCATAACAATCCGGGCATGGCAAAAGGTACATCTAAACGCCAAAATCGCTGCCACGCTGATAGTCTGAAGATATGTGCTGCTTCCACCAGATCCTCAGGCACTGTGCGCAGACTTTGGTAAAAACTCAAAGTCATGTTCCAGACTTGTGCAGTAAAGATGGCAAATATCGCCGCACATTCTGGTCCTAATAGACTATTGGGGAACATGGCGATAAATACCACAACGGTAACCGATAAATACCCTAAGACTGGCACGGATTGCAGTATATCGATTACCGGTATAATAAAGCGCTCAGCATGCGTGCTTTTAGCCGCCGCTGTGCCGACGATGAAGGTAAACAACAATGAGCATATTAGTGCTAAAGCCATGCGCAGCACGCTACGAAAAGCATAATAGGGTAAATCAGCGGGGTTTAGGGAAATATGGATGGGTTCGCCCAAATGATAAGGCGTGGCCATGCCTTTGGCGCCCCAAGCGAATAAAACGATAATCGCTAATACTAGGCAGATCGCAATAAAGTCCCAATAATTGGGATAGCTCCAGCCTTTCAGATCATTTTTAGCATAAGTCCATTTGGCGAAGATAGGCACGGTTTGGGTACTCTCTAAATAAAAACCTCACACCCCCTTTGAAAAAGGGGGAGAATCTTAGTAATTAAGGCATTTTCTCAGCACTAGCCTTAGCCGTACCCGTCACATAAAGCCACACACAAACCCCCAACAAACTAATCACTCCTAATGCATCCGCAATTGGCTTGAAATTATCCGAAACCAATTTAATCGCATTAGAACTACCGGCAATCACAAAAGGTATAGCCAGAATCACTCCCATTAATGCCGCTCCGGCTACCAAGCCACAAGCAAGCAGATTAGCCGCTTCCATCGAAGGTGCGTGATGCGCTGCGCCACCATTTTGTTTTCTCAACCGAGATTTGACTAACCAGGTCACCAGTCCGCCGATAATAATCGGAGTCATCACTTCCGGTGGCAGATAAATCGCCAACCCCATCGCCAAAGCCGGTAGACGTTGGCCTTTGGTTTTAAGCCATTCATCAATAATAATAGTGACTAAACCGACCCCTAACCCCATAGAGATATCAAACCAAGGCAAAGAACCACCAAATGCACCTTTAGCCACAGCTGCAATCAAGCTAGCTTGTGGTGCGCCTAACATTTGTGATGGATCCATGCCTGGATGAGGAAAAACACCACCCATACCATAGGCTTTAAATAACAATTCCATGACTGGACTGATTAAAAAGGCCGAAACGACAACACCCACTAGCAACATCACCTGCTGCTTCCAAGGCGTTGCGCCGACCATTTGCCCGGCCTTCAAATCTTGCAGATTTTCACCGGAGATGGCGCCAACAATAGCTACGACAGTGGTAATCAATAGCACAATCGCCACGGCTTCTGTCGTCATGCTGGGTGTGATATGCAAACCGAATTTAAACACCGGTACCAGAATAACCGAAATTAATAAAACTGAAATCAACATTAATCCTGATAATGGATTATTGGTCATTCCTACCAGGCCACCCATATAAGCACAAATAGAAGCCACTAAAAATCCACCCACCACAATATACACTGCACCGATCAAGCCAATACTATAACCAGTATGCCCAGTACCCATAGCTATCCCGCTAGCTTGTAGCGTATGTAGAATCATAAAAAACGCTAAAATGGCCAGAATCAGTGATCCCCAAACCAGGTAGCGTATAGAGATATCACGATCGGTACGTAGTATCGTTAACTTCTGGCCGCTTTTTTTCTCTTGTTTGAGTGCGCGTAATGGCACAATCAAACCATTGATAATGGGTTTCAGCAAGGTAATCAATGTCCACAAACCGCCGATCAGCATTGTGCCGACACCTACAAAGCGCAGATGGTGGCTCCAAAGATCCATGGCCATATCATAAGGCGTCGTATCGCCAGTTGGTAAACCATAGACATGTCCTAAAAATGGAATGCCAACTACCCAGCCAATAATGACGCCAACTAACAAGGTAATGGCCGTCTGTGTACCAATAATAAATCCGGCAGCGATAATGGCTGGCGAAAAGCCAAATCCGGTACCGTATACTAGTGATCTGCTACCCAAGAACCAAAATTGTAGATTATCCGAGCAGATCTGAAACCCAGTTTGGCACAGACTAATCAGCCCACCGACTAAGCCGCCCATTAATAATTTTTTTATCTGGCTCTGACCGGTGGCCGTAGCCTGCAGCACGCGACCTACAGCCGTACCTTCAGGAAAAGTCAGGGTAGGATAGTTCAACATCACGCGGCGCAAAGGAATAGAAATCAATACTCCCAATATGCCGCCGATAGCAATTAAAAACACCGTAGTCCAGTAGTCAAAGTGTTTCCAGTGTCCAATAATCAACAAACCTGGCAACACAAATGCCACGGCTGCCGCAATGCCTTCACCGGCTGAAGCTGCGGTTTGTACAATGTTATTTTCCAAAAGATTATAATTTTTAAACAAGCGCAATATGGCCATTGAAATCACAGCAGCCGGAATAGAGGCCGAGATGGTGGTGCCAACTTTCAATGCTAGGTATGCATTGGAAGCGCCTAGAACACCGGCAAGAATAATACTGAGGATAACGGCTTTAAAAGTGATTTCAGGTAAAGATTGGCTGGCAGGGATGAAGGGAGTAACTGAAGGGGTGGCAGAGTTTGGTGGCATAAGATACTCCTCTTATTTTAGGGAAGCCATTGGTTTAAAATCGCCCAAGCCTGTTCTAGACCGGTTCGATCCAAAGAAGAAAAAAGTTGTACGCTAAGAGCGCCGGGACGGGATTGCAAATCCTGTTCGACCTGACGTAGCACCGAGGAAGCCGCGCCATGGCTCAGTTTGTCACATTTGGTCAAAAGGATATGCAAGGGAATTTCACAACGACCTATCCAGTTAATAATCTGCAAGTCAGAGTCTTTCATGGGATGGCGTATGTCCATGATTAAGATTAAGCCTTTGAGGGATTTTCGCGTTTCCAGATAGCGGTGTACCAATTGCTGCCAGCGCTGTTTCACGGTCAATGGCACTTTAGCATAACCGTAGCCTGGCAAATCGACTAGGCGACGTTGATCGTCCAGGCGGAAATAGTTGAGTGTTTGTGTGCGGCCGGGGGTTTTACTGCTGCGTGCCAGTCCTTTGATACCAGTGATGGCGTTAATTGAACTAGATTTACCAGCGTTGGAGCGCCCAATAAATGCTACTTCTGCGCCGTTATCGGGGGGTAAATGCTCAAGCGCGGGGGCACTTAGTAAAAAGGTTGCTTGATGGTAAAGGGTTTTTGAGGTCATAACTTGTCTTTGGTGGTTGTGCTGTATTCTTAGTTAGTTGCTGGCGCGAAACATAAAAATAGTGCCTGCGTAGGCGCACAAGTGTCCGGCTAACCACTGTAACCCCTCCCCTCTTGTGGGAGAGGGGATATAGAGTTTTACCGGACATTTGTGCGCCTACGCGGGGAAAAAGTCTTTAACGCACACGCGGCACCAACTCACCCGCGGCATAACGTTCAGTCATTTTTTCCAGAGACAAAACTTTAATTTTAGATGCCTGGCCAGAAGTGCCGAAGGCTTCATAACGTGCTTTACAGATTTCTGACATCGCTTTGGTGCCTGCGCCTAGATATTTACGTGGATCAAATTCCGTTGGATCATCTCCCAGTACCCGGCGAATGGCGCCAGTAAAAGCCAGACGTAAATCCGTATCAATATTAATTTTACGTACCCCATGGCGTATCCCTTGCTGAATTTCTTCAATGGGGACTCCATAAGTTTCACGAATATCACCGCCATATTGATTGATAATGGCTAGCCATTCTTGTGGCACGGAAGAGGAACCATGCATGACCAGGTGGGTATCTGGAATGCGCTTATTGATGGCCTTGATGCGGTCAATGGCCAGTGTATCACCCGTAGGTGGTCGGGAAAATTTATAAGCGCCATGACTGGTGCCGATGGCAATTGCCAAGGCATCTACTGCGGTATCTTTGACAAATTCTGCTGCCTGGTCAGGGTCGGTGAGTAGTTGATCGTGAGATAATACACCTTCTGCGCCCGAGCCATCTTCCTCGCCGGCCATGCCGGTTTCCAAAGAGCCAAGGCAGCCTAATTCACCTTCAACGGAAACACCACAAGCATGTGCCATAAACACAGTCTGCTGTGTGACCTTGACATTATATTCATAGGAAGAGGGAGTTTTCATATCTGCCTCTAGTGAGCCATCCATCATCACCGAGGTAAAACCCAATTGAATGGAGCGCTGACATACCGCTGGCGCTGCACCATGATCCTGGTGCATACAAATCGGTAAATGAGGCCATTCAGCGGCGGCAGCCAGAATGAGCTGGCGTATGAATTCTGGACCTGCATATTTTCTTGCGCCGGCTGAAGCTTGAAGGATAACCGGACTGTCAGTCGCATCAGCAGCCTGCATAATTGCGCGTATCTGCTCTAAGTTATTGACATTGAAGGCTGGAACACCATAACCGTGTTCGGCGGCATGGTCTAATAACTGACGTAAAGAAATAAGGGGCATAGGAGTGTCCTGTTATTCATTCTTGAAAGAAAGGGTTGGCATTATACAAATTTTTTTTACTAATTCATATTTAATTCCAACGGATAGGTTTAGATAGAGGTGGGATATGATATAATTACGCATCAAATTTTAGCTGAGGTGCCCTCAAAAATGCGCAGCAAATCAGGTAATGGCAATAAATCCACCATAGATTTAAATTCGCTATGGGAAGAGCGAATGTTTGGCGAAGATATCCCGCAAATCGACTGGAATCGCCCAGTTTCCCATCAAGAGGTGGAATACCTGCTGCGTTTATACCCCTATTTGCAGATGATTAATAGTGAAGCGGTCTGGGAAGAAGAAATCATTCCTCGATTTAAGAGGGCTCCAAGTGGTTGGGTCATTCATGATTATGGTCAAGCGATGAGTACTTCCCCGGGCAAGTATTTATTTGGCCCTGGAAATCCTGAGCTTAAAGAAGAAGAGGGAGGTGGGTCAGAGACAGGGGCGGGCACTATTATCACCCAAACTTATATTACTGCAGAGGCGATGATTGAGTTTGCCATGGAAAAAGGCTGGCCTGGTGTGGAAATTGTATCAGGTACGCCCTTTATGCAATGGGCGGCATGGATGGCGGCACTGAATAAAAATTACACCTTAGTGGGATACGAACCCACGGAAAAAGAAAAGAAAAAACGCGAGCGCATTTTACGTTTAGCTGGCGGTGTGGCGCCGAGTTTGGGAGTAGGCATCAGACCAAGCAAAACCTAAAAGCGATAAAAATCCTGAGTGCACTCGCGACTTGATCGCGGGATCTTAGATTTCGCTGCATTAAGCTGAGTAAAGGCACTACATGGGTTTAATCTGTCTCTATGAATTAGGACAGTTTAATGAAAATCTGTCTTTATGCGCAGAGACAGATTTTGTTAGGCATCACCCTGAAACGGTACTACCTGGTGGTTTAGGAGGCTTTGGAATAGTAGGAAGATCAAAAATGCTTGGTGGACGTGGTTGTACTGGAGCCTGAGCTTGCTGTGTTTTTAATTCTTCAGTTTGCTTGATCCAACTGGGTTTGGGCATAGGAGCTGTGTTGGAAGGTGCAGGCATTGCAGCTTTTTTCTTTTGTGTTACAGGCGTCGGTGATGCTGAGATAGTCGTTCCTGCACTAGTATATATTTTATTGCCGGAGTTGTTAGATTGCTGATTCAAAGAACCTTGTACTTCCCGGAATTGACGCTGCTTGGGATCATACCTCTCTCTAATGCTATTTCCTTGATTGTCGAGTAAAGTAACCTCAGCCGTTGGCGCAGGTTGGTTTAATTGATTAAATTTCGCTTGTAAACGTTTAGCAAAATCTTTTTCCGATATTGGCTTGCCCTTGAGTTCTTTACGGATTTCTATAGCTGCCTGATTGAGCAGTTTAAGTTCTTTATTACTAATTTTTGAGTTTGATGGATCATCGAGGCCAAGGACTGGTACATTGGCCTTGATTAATTGCTTAGCTGCCTCGCTGCCATTTTTTTCAAAGCCCTGGAGGGTGAGGGGTTTATTCTGCAATTTATTGGCTTTAATGAAGTCGAGACAATTTTTTACGATATGATTGTACTGTTCTCTGGAGGCATTGGGTGGAATTTCAAAGGTTTTATCAGCGGTTATAATTTTCGCAGGTTTGGGGGCTAGTTTCTGCCCAGGACTAGTACTGGAAGAAGATGTTTCTGCTGCCATGAGGAGGCCTCGCATTTAAGTTTTATAACCGTAAATTGTATGAAATTTTATTAATATTTTAACGCTATAAACTTAAGATAGTATGAAAGAGCCAAAATCCAGCTAAAGGCAAAGGAAGATTATCAGCTAATTAACAACTCCAACTGCAATTGCTTTTGCGTCGCTTTATTATTCGGTAGATGCTTGCCCATCAGCACCGCGCGGCATAAGGCCAAAGCATCCTCAGGGTTTAACTCGGCGAATATCACAATCAATATATCAGCAAGGCACTGACAGTCAGCCTCATCGGGGTAAATATAGAGTACTTGACAATACAGGGAAATATTTTGGCAAGCGAAAGCTGCGCGTTGTGTCAGTGTGCGGCGGTTACGCTGCCCCTTTTTGGGGGCTGCATCGATGATGAGAAGTTCTTCAATATGTTCTGCGGTTAATTCAGTGGCTAACACTTCCTCGCGGACTGATTCTACCCAGGTTGGCGTTAGCAGGGTATTTTTATTGAGGCCATTGCGCAAATGACGTAAAGGCGCCACGATGCGCTCATGCCAAGTGTGGATGCTGGTCAATAAATGCTTTAAATCCTGTTTAGTCAGCGAGCTATGGTTATTAGCGGCAAACCATAGACAAAACAGCAGCATATTGATATTGAGATTATAACGGGTCTGCAATCCGAGTAGATGGTCTTTGGTCTTTTCATAAACCTGGCAAGAAAAGCTCCAAAATGGGTGGTTTGGCAATAAAGCAGGGGGTTTTGCTGACATATGGTTAACATCCTTTGCCAAGAAGTATATACTCACCGTGTTTGAGATTGCGGTTTTTAACACTTAATATAATCAGATGAAAGATTGTGCATTTTATGAGATAAAAGACACGGTGAATATATTTTATTTTAAGAATAAGGGGGATACTCCCCCTTAAAATCCCCCATCGCCTAGTTGCATTTGAAATCGCAAAAACCGCGATTTCAAATGTGGATACTATACACTGAGAAAAATAACATTATAATCACAAATTAACAAAATTTTGTAGCAACTCACCCCCTTTGAAAAGGGGGTCGTAGGCCGTAAGGCCTGCGGGGGGATTTAAAGAGTTTGGGATTGCTAATATTGTGCTGAATCTCTTTAAATGCCCATAGTCCCCATTTTTCAAAAGCGGGAAAGTATAACCTGGCTCTATTCCCCAAGGAATCAAACTATGCATCCAATTCTAGATACTGAAAACCGCTATTCAGCCAATAATTATCTGCCATTGCCTGTCGTCTTAGTTAAGGGGGAGGGTTGTTATCTATGGGATATTAATGGCAAACAGTATTTGGATATGATGAGCGCCTACTCTGCAGTGAGCCATGGGCATTGCCATCCAGTGCTGGTGGAGGCTTTAACCAAGCAGGCGCAGCAGCTTTGTGTTTGCTCACGTGCTTTCTACAGTGATAAGTTAGCGCCCTTTCTTGAATATGCTTGTGAATTGATAGGGTTGGACAAAGCGATACCTATGAATTCAGGTGCTGAAGCAGTAGAAACGGCGGTTAAAGTTGTGCGCAAATGGGGTTATGTCGCCAAAGGTATCCCGGATAATCAGGCAGAAATTATTGTTCTTGAAGGGAATTTCCACGGTCGTACCACCACAGTCATTAGCTTTTCCTCTGAACCACAGTACCGTCAATGCTTTGGTCCATTAACCCCAGGATTTAAGTGTATACCTTATGGCGATGCCGATGCTTTGGAAAATGCCATTTCTGCTAATACCGCAGCCTTTTTGGTTGAGCCAATACAGGGTGAGTCAGGTATTCGCGTGCCACCTAGCGGCTATTTAAAAAAATGCGCGGAAATTTGTGCTGCTAACAATGTGCTATTTATTTCTGATGAAGTGCAAACCGGTCTTGGGCGTACTGGGAAAATGCTAGCTTGCCAGCATGAAGACGTTAAGCCAGATGGCGTCATTTTGGGTAAGGCGTTGGGCGGCGGTTTATTACCCGTATCTATGTTTTTAGCCAGAAGTGAAGTGATGGACGTGTTGAATCCGGGTGACCACGGCAGTACTTTTGGTGGTAATCCTCTGGCTGCAACGATAGGATTAACCGCTTTGCGCACGCTGGTGAACGAAAATATGGTGGCCAACTCAGCAGAATTGGGAAGTTACTTTCTCAAAGCACTATCAGCGATCAAAAGCCCATTAATTAAAGAGGTACGCGGAAAAGGCCTGTTTATTGGGGTTGAAATTGATACACGCAAAGTGAGTGCTAGAGATGTGTGTTTGCAGTTAATCGAAGATGGATTGTTAACCAAAGATACCCATGGCACTGTCATTCGTCTGTGCCCACCGCTGGTTGTGACACGCGCCCAGATTGATGAGGCATTAAGGATCATTAAGCACAGTTTGGCGGAAATAGAGCGGGTAATTGGGTAGTATCCTCCTCTTCAGTACTGTAACTCCCTCTCCCTAACCCTCTCATCCCGCAAGGGGGATTCCCTTCGGTCACAGACGGGAGAGGGAAATAGTAGCTTCAATCTCACAATTAAAACTATGACAAAACAACCCCGAAAAATTCTAATTACCACTGCCTTGCCTTACGCCAACGGCGCCATTCACTTAGGCCATGTTGTAGAATACGTACAAGCCGATATTTGGGCGCGATTCCAAAATTTGCACGGCGAAGAATGCTTATTTGTCTGTGGTGAAGACACCCACGGCACGCCCATTATGATTAGCGCTGAAAAACAAGGCATCACCCCCGAAGCATTACTAGCCAAAAGCAATGCCGAACACCGCGCAGATTTTGCCGATTTCAATATTAATTTTGATTTCTACTACACCACCCACTCCCCGGAAAACCAACAACTTTCCAATCTCATTTACCAACGCCTGCGTGAGCGCGGCGATATCGAAACACGCACCATCGAGCAAGCCTATGACCCAGTAAAAAATCTGTTTTTACCAGATCGATATGTCAAGGGAGAATGTCCACGTTGTGGCGCAAAAGATCAATATGGTGACAACTGTGAGGTCTGTGGCGCTACCTATCAACCTACTGAGTTGAAAAACCCTCTGTCAGTGTTATCTGGTGTCGCGCCGATACAAAAAGAATCGGTACATTATTTTTTCCTACTTGGAAATTATACAGAACAACTGCAACATTGGATGCGGTCTGGGCATTTGCAGCCGCAGGTCGCAAATAAACTAACGGAATGGTTTGAGACCGGCTTGCAAGCTTGGGATATTTCCCGTGATGCGCCGTATTTCGGGTTTGAAATCCCCGATGCCCCGGGTAAATATTTCTACGTATGGTTAGATGCGCCGGTAGGCTATATGGCAAGTTTTCAAAAACTCTGCGAAAGACGTCCGGAATTATGCTTCGAAGATTATTGGGGTAAAGACAGCACCACGGAACTCTATCATTTTATCGGCAAAGATATTATTTATTTTCATGCACTATTTTGGCCGGCAATGCTGCAAGGCAGTGGATTTCGTACCCCTTCTGCGGTGTTCGCGCATGGTTTCTTGACAGTTAATGGGCAGAAAATGTCAAAATCCCGCGGCACTTTCATCACCGCGCGTGAGTATTTAACGCATTTGGATTCTGAATATTTGCGCTACTATTTTGCAGCCAAACTCAATAGCCATATCGAAGACATCGATTTGAATTTCACGGATTTTGTACAGCGCATCAATGCGGATTTAGTCGGAAAGGTTGTCAATATTGCCAGCCGTTGTGCGGGATTTATCAATAAGCAATTTGCCGGAAAATTGGCGACAGAATTAGATGATCTAGATTTATATCATGAGGCAGTTGCAGTAGGCGCTAAAATTGCACAGTTATATGATGCACGTGAGTACCAGCACGCCGTGCGCGAAATCATGTCATTAGCTGATCGCGCCAATCAATACATTGATGCAGTCAAACCGTGGGTATTAGCCAAAGAGCCCGATTCAGCAGACCGAGTGCAAAAGGTTTGTACGCAAGGCATCAATCTGTTCAAAGTGATTATGACGTATTTAAAACCGATTCTGCCTAAAACCGCGAGTAAAGCGGAGCATTTTCTCAACACCGCTCCGTTAAATTGGGCTAACCTCGCCACGCCATTATTGGCACAGCAAATAGCCACATTTCAGCCATTATTGCAACGCATCGACCCAGCTGCGATTACGGCGTTACTCGATAAATCCACTGCCTCCTGATGAAAACCTTACAGCGAGCCTTAATCCGCGAAGATGAATGCATCGGTTGTGCCAAGTGCCTGACAGCCTGTCCCGTGGATGCCATCATCGGCGCGCAAAAATTCATGCATACGGTCATCACGGATGAATGCATCGGCTGTCAATTGTGTGTGGCACCCTGCCCAGTTGATTGCATAGAAATGTATGAGATACCTTTACCTTCTGCTGAAATGCGTAAAAACATAGCGCGTCAAGCACGAAAACGCGTTAAAGCCCGAAAATTGCGCTTAGTTGCGTCAGATGCTGGGCAGCAAAATCCTGAAATAAATAAAGTAGCAAGCAATGCAGCAGCAGAGATTGCAGCTGCTATAGCTAGAGTGAAAGTTAAAAAATGCAAGGAGGCAGAACGTTGTGGGTGACTATTTATATGACTCAAAAAGATCGCTTTGAAATGTTCCAGCGCTTTCAAGCGCAAAACCCGCACCCAACAACTGAGCTGCATTTCAGCTCTGATTTTGAATTGTTAGTTGCGGTTATTCTCTCTGCGCAAGCCACCGATAAGCGCGTCAATATCGTCACTCAGCAATTATTTCCCCTCGCCAATACCCCTCTAAAAATGCTGGCCTTAGGAGAAGCAAAGTTAAAAAAAATTATCCAAAGCATTGGTCTTTATAATACCAAAGCCGTTAATATCATTAAAACTTCGCAGCTGTTGGTTGAGAAATATCAATCGCAAATACCCAGGCAACGCTCCGAATTGGAGTCGCTGCCAGGCGTTGGGCGTAAAACTGCCAATGTGATTTTAAATAGTTTATTTGGTGATGAAACCATTGCGGTAGATACACATATTTTTCGTGTGGCTAATCGTACTGGACTTGCCAAAGGTAAAAATGTGCGGGAAGTGGAGCAGAAGTTATTAAAAGTTGTGCCACCCGAATTTAGAAAGCATGCGCATCACTGGCTAGTGCTGCATGGACGTTATGTGTGTACCGCAAGAAAACCTAAATGTCCGCAGTGCTTGATTGCTGATTTATGTGAATATAAAGATAAGACAAGTTCCTTATCATCCTGAGCAAGCCGTCATCCTTCGCTGCGCTCAGGATGACAGCTTGCTCAGGAGGGCAGCCTATTTGAGCAGTAAGCATCTATTTCTTTCGAATTTTCTAGTTTTTTAGGTGAAATTTTATGAGCTTTGGTTAGGTCAGAGGTTTTAAAAAATCCACTAGTTAGTTGTGATGTAGTCTCAGGAAGAGCAGGTAAGCTTGTAGCGAAAAGTTGGTGATTGAGCCTTTTTAGCGTTTCAAGCGCCTCGGTGTGCGCTGATATTGAGCATGGATTTATTAAAATTTTTTGAATATCTTGTAATTTTCTGGCGTGATCGATTAAAAAATCTGCAGCGGCGCGATATTGGAGAGCATTTATGTGATCTTCTGAGATTTTAAGACTGCCGGGTTTAGAATGAGGTAGATTTTCCTTTGGCAGCAGACGGTTTAAATTTGCAAGTTTTTTATAACTCTGTGCCTTTAGGATAATGTGATTGATAGTGTTCTGTAAAATAGCTAAGGTATTTTCATCAAGGAGATTATTCAAACCAGACATACTTTTATTCTCTAATCATATCGAGTTGCAAAAAAATATCACACTAGTTTATTCCTGATATATTAACCGAATCTTAACACTCTGCTAAATTTTTCAATTAAATTTCTTAATAGTTCTTTAATTTTTATTGATTATATTGGGTTTTAAATTTTGTATTTGCCGTGCAGCAAGCAGACTCAGTCTGTAAATTTAGAATTAGGTGAATAATATTATGTCAGAGCTACAATCGGAACGGGATAAAAAAATTTCACGCATACCACTAATTTTTGCGGAAATAGAAGAAGATATATGTAAGTTAGATGAAACATTAAACGCGCTAGATCACACCTTGGTTAACCCAAAAACATTATCTTCGTACGATGAATTTGTAGAAAAATTTACAAGTAAGCAAACGGAAGTGCACACTATTTTAAAATCTTCTGGAGACATACATCCTCTGACTAATCAATATAGGGATAAAATAAGTCAATATGTTAAAGAATTGGGTAACAAATTAATTGTATATTTCGATGAACCTACTGCGAAATACAAAAAAATATGTGATAAATATCGTGAGCTATATGAAAAAATAACACGTGAGGCGCAAGTGGGGCAAGAGGCAATAACTCAGCTTCGTTTGCTTCGCTTGGCAGTAATAGTAAAAATGCTATTTGAATGGATTTTGCAATTTCTTGATGATAAATTACCTGTAAAAGAAAGTCTTAGGATTTTAAACGAGGATATCTCTAAATTAAAATTGAACCGAGAATATGAATTAATTTTAACAAAATCTCGTATAGAGAAACTCGTAAAATCTTCAGGTACTCCTTGGAGTATTGATGCTATTTTTGCCGCATATGAACCACCTGGTGATTTGAAGTCAAATCCTCAGGATCAAAGGACCCCCACAATTCCAATTCCTCCGCATGCTGCTTCACAGCAAAAATCACCTCAGGAAAAAAAATCTGCACCAAATAATTTACCCAAACAGAGCGATACTACAAAAAATAATCAAGCTAAACTACAAGCAATCTTCCCTGGGATGAAAGAAAATCTAAAAAAGTTGGATTTAGCGATAACAGAATTAGATAAGATTCTAGTTGACCCAACTGTAGATTTTCTTGCCGTTATTCGAGATTTTAAAAATCAACAAGCTCGTGCTGCTGCTATACTGGAAAAATATAAATCGGCAGAAGCATACAAAAAACGCTTAAATCACTATAAAGAGGAATATACTAAGAAAAAGGGACAGTATGAAAAAAAATTAGAAGCAATGTGTCTAGAGTTATGTAGGAAATACCAGAAATTAGAGACTGAATATAATAAAGTGCAAGATGGAAATAATGCGCTCCTATTTTTACAGCTATTATTGGCGGGAGATTTGCTATTTGCATGGCTATATAATCTTACTAAAGATCAGCCATTACATGAAGAAAGTAAAGTTATAAAATTTAGGATGACAGTAATCGCAAGTGATTTGAATATGTACGCAAGTAAGGATTTAGTATCGAGAGTTGCAACCAATGTTCGTACAAAAATGCAAGAATGTTCACAAAAATCTCTAGATATTGTCTCCACGCTTCAGAAGGCATGCGAATCCCTGCCGATACTCAGCGACATAAAAACTACTCAAATAAGTAACAAGAAACTCGATTCATCTTACAATAAGCCTGAGAAAAAAAATACTACACAAAATTTAACTGTTCACGATATAAAGACATCTATAATTTCTTCAACTCATGCCCCACAACAAAACAATAAATCCACTCAAGATTTAGCTACTTTACACTCTGTTTTAGTAACGATGAAGGAAGATATGGGCAAATTGGATTTGGCGATGGAAGAATTAGATAAAGTATTGGCCGATCCAACTGTAGATTTTCTTTCTGTTATCCATGATCTTGAAAAGCAATATGCGCATGCTATAACTATGCTAGAAAGAAATGAATCTCAGGCGATAGAAAAATACAAAAACTCTTTAAATGAATATAAAGAGGAATATACCAGAAAAAAAGCACAGTATGTAAATAAATTAGAAAAAATATGTTCAGATTTATGTGAGAAATATGGTCAATTAGAAGAAGAAAAATCTACGAAATTAGCCAAAGCTACACGAGAAAGTAAAAAAAATCCAAAGCTTAAAGTAAATCCTGAAGATTTCTTTTCATTTTGGCAGCTATTAGCGGCAGGCACTGCGCTATTTGGTTGGCTATCTAAATTCACTAAAGCCGCTTCACTAAAGACAAACGACAAAATAGCATCTGCTCTGGAAGAAATCACCCGTGATTTCAAAGAACAAGGAGACCCGAACCCTTCAGCAGTATTGAGAATATCAGCTAATGTTCTCATACAAATACAACAAAGCTCGCGACAATCCCTAGGTATTGCCGCCATTCTTCAAAAGGCATGCGAACCTATAGCGGCACTCCGGGACTTAAAAAATACACTTTCTCAGGCAAGCATCAACAAGAATCCAACAAGCGAAGACTTTCAACCCAATACGCCTAAAAAATTACAACTTCCCCCACAACCTCTTCCCAAAACAGATAATCACAAAAAACACCTGACAGGAAATACCGAACCTAACAATCTAACAGAGAATATAGAAACAAAAAGCAAATTCAAATCGCCTGTCGAAAATACTACAATATCTGACCTAGACTCGAAAAAGTTAATCCCTACAAAAAAACTAAAAAAAACCACTGCTGATGTTATCGATGATTTGCTGGCAAGATCTAGAAATACATTGCAAGATTTAAAGAACTTGGTTAATGAAGTCGTCGATCAATCGAAAAAACACAAACCAAATAAAATTAAAACTGAACAAGATTATATAAAGTCAGTAAAAAATGATTTAACAAACTGTCATAAACAAATTTCTTTACTAAAAAATAAAGACGCAGATAAAAAGCCAAAATATTTTGGACAGATAAAAAATCTTGAGGCTGAACTAGAAAAACTAGAACTGATAGTTAACAAAAAATCTGAAGTGCCTGTGTCTGCTTCTCAATCATTTATTAAACCAGTCACAGATGATTTATCCGCAGCCACAGCAATTACGCCTTCCACAAAAAAACCTGACAAAAAACATAAACCTAAAATATCTGCAAAAAAATTAAAACAGCAAAAGAAGCAAAATAAAAAGGAAAGACAAAAGGTTAAACCTAAATCTTCAATAGATAAAGAGCAAGCTGTAGAAAATAGCTCGCCAGAAGTTTTAACCGATAAATTAGATGAAGAAGCGCGGGATTTGCTGAAAGATCATAAATTGCTAAATAATAATCAAAAAACTCAAACAGAAGACGAAAACCCAACTCCACCTATTCAACATCAACGCAGCAAAGCAACAGAAATTAACTTAAGTAAAGCATCAACCCAAGACTCATCTATCGATAAATCTGAGCAGCCACCTGAGCAGAAAAATAGCAGTATACAATCATCATCTCAAACATCCCCAGACAAAATACCAGATGAAGTACTTGGCGATCAGGATAGAGATATAGAATCGCCAGAACATGAAATACCAGAGGAAAGCTCTTTAACGTCGAATCAGACATCTTTCCCAACAGCATCCGAGCAATTCGATGAAAACAGCGGTAATACACAGCCATTATCTCAAATTGTCGCATCCCCACACATCCCACCCCTTACTCACGGAATTGATTTGGAAAGGGGAGAGAGCGAGGCTGACGATGCTCAAGGATTACAAAATTTCTCAGATATTACATTAGATGAAGATAACGGCTCATCCCATATAGAAGACGTCATCCCGGTAGAGATACCAAGAGAAAGCAAACAAGAAGGTGAAAGTTTCCCATCCCTGGAATCTGGAGCTTTGTATCCTTACGAGGACGATATCCAAGTAGCTACAGATGAAGAACTTTATTTCGAAGATGTGGCAATGGGGCTACAAAATGAAGAACTGGAAGAGACTTATTCAGGGACAGTCCCAACCTATTTAACGGAAGATTTTGCACAATTTGATGCTAAAAACAATCACAGCAGAAAATTATTATACCAAACCGCCTTTGATACACCAAAGGATGAGGAACTCTATTATCCATATGACGCTAGCGAGCCACTAGAACATGGGCGGGAAGGAACACAAGATGATTCGAAAAACTCCTTTACTGCGCAGCCAAGTGCGTATCAGCGAATTCCAACGGCACATTCTTTTACGCCTCATTTCTTTCAGCCTTCAACAACTCAACCACTTGAAACTAAAAAAAATGATTTAAAGGACATGCTAGTGCAGCTGGGAATAATGCCTGGTCTTCCAGAAAAACAAGAAGTTGACCTGCAACAACCGCCATTACCTCCTCGGAAATTTACTAAACTTCCTGAAGAATTTTCTTTAAAAGATTTGGAAGGAATCTTAACTCCTGAAAAAAAGACTGCACTGACTAAAGCCGTTGAGCTCATAGAAGAGCTAAGAAAAATTGGCGTCAATGCTTATGTGAGTGGCTCATTTCTGACTGAATGCGCGTATTCTTTATTAACGGATGGAAAATTTGAGGCTAAAGATATTGATTTAGTGATCGAATTACCCAAAGACATGACTCTAGCTGAATTATTAAAAAAGGTTCCCTTAACAACACGTAGTTTTCCTTTTCAAGCTGGGGATAGCGATGGTCGTACTTTTCAGAATTATTTCAGCACTGATAAAAAAAGCACCAGGGTTGAACTTTCCGTTAGAACTAAAGACTATGTCAGTAATGATAACCCATTTCCTTTAACGGGCGGTAAAATGTTTCTTCGTGCTGATCCAGAAGCTGGGATTAAATTTAAATTTGATCAGGCGTATATAAAAAAATCAGAATCGTATATAAAAAATAAAAAATTTCCTGTACATCTATCATCGCCTGAAGGACTAAGTAATATACGGCATTTTTTTCCGCGGTTTGCCAAATATCTGCCGCGCTGTCAACGGGGAATTCAAATGCTTTACTATTATGACTTTAAAAAATCGATTCAGCAGTTGCCAGCAGATAAACTCAGTGATTATTTAGAAAATTACTTCAAACATGTGTTAAGGCTGGGCGGGCTCAATGTTAAGGTAAAACATCATTTTGCCGGGATGGTAAAAATGATACAGGAAGGCAATTTTACTGATCCGTTAGCACTCACGATTATACAACCTTTTTGTAGAGCGTTACTTAGCTTTGTGCCAGGAGTCACGCAATTGCCGCCGGAATACTTAATTCGAGCCGGAAAAGCAATGGCTGACATTCTTCAGCATTATTTTAAGGCTCATAGTAAAGATGCTCCAGGTTTCTCTGAAATTACTAACTCATTTAGGTCTCAAGAAACAATTCTGTCATTGGCATCTATTAGTCATAGTAACCAAATATCTGGGTGGGCAGAATTGCTTTATAAAAGTAGGTACTCGGTAAGTTCATTAACTCAGCATTGGCGCACGCCTACAAAACAAGTTCCAGCGCAACAAGGCTTGAAAACAACAGCGCTAATAACAGAAGAAGTTTCGACTTTGGCGCAAGATCAAGGATATGATCGTGTTCATTAAAAATTGTAACTAGTCGCCGGAAACTTAAAAAATGCACGTCGTCCCGGCATGGATGCCGGGATCCAGCTGACAGGGAAGTTAAAGTTTCGCTTTCCTGCTTCCTTTCTCCCGGCTTCTTGCCGGGACACGTGCATTTTTTAAGTTTCGGGCCAGCGACTAACTAATCGCGCCTATAAGAAACGCTGGCATTCCTGCCCAGGCATATTCCTACTTAGAAAAAGCGGTGACGATTGCAATTATCGAGCTGCCAATTGTGTCAACATGATGATGATAGAAAAAATAATGATTAATATTTGCACAGTCTTGCCGATATTTACCCGATAGCCAGTCGCAATTTTCTTCCAATCACGCCCGCTCCACAGCATCAACACGGGCAAAATGCCAAATAGAATCGCAACAAAGATGCCGGCATAACCTAATGCCAGTATAAATCCATTGGGATAGTAATAAGCGAATAATAAAGATGGCAGAAATGCAATTACCAATGTCAGCATTTTGCCTTTGGAGGTTCTTTTTATCTTAAAAGTATCAATTAAAAAATCAAACAGACTAAAAGAAACGCCGATAAATGAAGTGGCAATGGCGCAAAAAGTAAATACTTTAAATAGTATAGAAATCCAGCCTTTTTGTAGAATATGGTCTAAAGAATGTGCAAGACCGGTTGCAGGTTGGCCTGATACGAATACCTGTAATAATCCTTCATTGCCGTTAAGTGGCACCACGCCCAATATGATGAGTTCCCACAAAATATAGACTATTAGCGGAATAGTGCTACCGATGAGGATGGCGCGGCGGAGTTTTTTAACATCATCGTTGAGATACACGCGTAAACTGGGCAGAACATTTTGAAAACCAAAAGAAGTGATGACTACCGGTAACGCCAACCACATGTGGCTGGTGCTGGTGCGTTCCAGGTTAGGTAACTGCATGTGTGGTGCCAGAAAAATAATCACGAAAATATAAGTAAGCATTTTACCCATAAAAAATAGGCGATTTAAATAATCGACTGGTCGGGTGCCGATGTAGATGACCGTGCCGACGATTAAAATGAGTAACAAAGCACCAGAGCCATTATAAATATTTTTATGAAACACATCAGCTACGGTTTTTTGTACTAAATCGCCCATACCAGAAACATAAGCTGCCATCAACGAATAAAACAGCAGAAAATAGGCGATTAAGGCGATCAGCTTGCCCCAAATACCCAGCGTTTGTGTGGCCATGGAAACAATGTTGGTTCCAGGTTTCAACCACAAGTTGACTTCGAGCAGGATCAATCCTGTGAGCAACATACATAACCAGCACAATACAAATAATCCAATGGAAGGTAAAAAACCATAGGCCGCAGTTGATACTGGTAAGGCGAGCATGCCGGCACCGATGGAAGTTCCGGCGATTAATAAGATAGAGCCTAGGTATTTATTGGTTTGCATGGTTTGTCCTTGGATTGTATTTTTTAGTGGTGATGAACTGATCCCATAAAAAACATTGTCATTCCCGCGCCTGCGGGAATGACAACGCTTCATGCACTTTTTCTTATAGGAGTGAGTAGTTACTTTTAATGATTGTTATAATCTTTCAATTTGTTCTTGCACCTTATTACGTAAAAATGCCGGATCAGGTAAATCCATAAATGGATCTTTGCTGCCGCCGGTGCCGCTAATCAGTATAGTGCCATAATTAAACATTCTGCCGACTAATGTTTGATAAACACTGATGCTTTCAATGCGTGATAATAAAATCTCATTGGTGGTGCGGCGTATAAAGCCTTTTTTCAACAAAATACGTTTATTGGTAATGACAAATTCTGTGGATTTATATTTGACAAAGGCAGGTATAAAAGCAATCACGGCGGCACACAGTAAAATCAGAGGGACAAGCTGATATAATTGCGGCAGACCGAGAAATCGATAATGGCCTATAGGGTACATGGCGCTGATAAAAAATATCAGTATGGCCAGTACTAGCCAAAAGGCGGAGCGGGAAAAAATAATCCAGTGCGGTCGAACAGGGTAGATAATCACTTCATCCTGCATGAGATTTTTATCGATGTAGGTCATGGTTTTTCCTTGTTAAATTGAATAGTCTGTCATCCTGTTTGACAGCTGCGCTCAGGATGACCAGTAATACTAATCCACCTCAATCCGTTCCACCCGTTCAAATCCGCGTGGCAGTTTCTGTCCGCGGCGGCCGCGTTCGCCATGATAATGTGCTAAATCACTGGGCTTCATCAATAGTTTGCGTTTACCGGCATGCAAGGTGATTGCGCTGTTGGTATTGATGATAGCCATATCGGTTACAAATTCTGTATGGTTGGCAATTTTAGCTGGAGATATCGCGATAATTTTATTCCCCTTGCCGCGAGGTAATTGCGGTAAATTTTTTAAAGGAAATACCAGCATACGACCTTCATTACTGGTGGCGACAATCAGCTGTTGTTCATATTCAGTAATCAAACGCGGCGGGAGAATTTGCGCGCCTGCAGGTATTTTGAGCACGGTCTTGCCGGCGCGATTTTTACTATATAAATCACCCAGCTTGGCTACAAATCCGTAACCTGCATCTGAGGCTAACAAATAAAGTTGTTCAGTCTCACCCATAATCACCGTAACAAAATTCACATTGGGTTCAGGCTTTAAGCGGCTGGTTAGCGGTTCACCCTGGCCGCGAGCGGAAGGTAAACTGTGGGCGGGAAGTGAATAGCTGCGGCCACTTGAATCCAATATAATCACCGGTTGATTGCTGCGACCGCGAGTTTCAGCTTGGAATTCATCACCCGCGCGGTAACTTAAAGTCGTACCGTCTATTTCATGGCCTTTACCGGCACGTATCCAGCCTTTTTGTGATAGTACCACTGTCACCGGTTCAGATGTGACTAGCGATTCTTCAGCGAGCGCTTTGGCTTCGGTGCGTTTAACAATAGGAGAGCGGCGGGCATCGCCAAATTTTTCCGCATCCTGTGCTAACTCTTTGCGTATTAATGCCTGTAATTTAGCTTTTGATTTCAGCAAGCCGTTTAAATGATCGCGTTCTTTGGCTAGTTCATCTTGTTCAGTGCGAATTTGTATTTCTTCCAATTTGGCCAAGTGGCGCAATTTCAATTCTAAAATCGCTTCGGCTTGTATGTCGCTGAGATCAAATCGCGCCATTAATACCGATTTAGGCTGATCTTCATGGCGGATGATATGTATGACTTCATCAATATTAAGATAAGCGATGAGTAAACCCGCTAAAATATGTAACCGTGCCAGCACTTTATCTAAGCGATACTGCAAGCGCAAACGCACAGTTTGGGTGCGGAATTCTAACCACTCGCCAAGAATCATGCGCAGATTTTTCACTTGTGGTTTGCCGTCTAATCCAATCATATTCAGATTAATGCGGTAGTTGCGTTCTAAATCCGTGGTGGCAAATAAATGTGCCATTAAGGCTTCGACATCGACGCGATTGGAGCGGGGCACAATGATGAGGCGTGTGGGATTTTCATGGTTGGATTCATCGCGTAAATCTTCTATCATCGGCAGTTTTTTGGCTTGCATCTGTTCGGCAATTTGTTCAAGCACTTTGGAGCCGGAGGTTTGATGTGGTAGCGCGGTGATAACGATATCACCGTTTTCGCGGGTGTAAACAGCGCGCATGCGTAGACTGCCGTTGCCGGTTTTATAAACTTCTTGGATATCTTGCGGCGAGGTGATGATTTCAGCTTCTGTGGGGAAATCAGGTCCTTTAACAAAACCACACAGGTCTTTTAGGGTGGCATTGGGATTATCGAGTAAATGGATGCAGGCATTGGCGACTTCTTTGAGATTGTGCGGCGGGATGTCGGTCGCCATGCCTACGGCGATACCAGTGGTGCCGTTTAATAGGATGTTGGGTAGTCGCGCTGGAAGTAAACGTGGTTCTTCTAGCGTGCCATCGAAATTGGGCACCCATTCGACGGTGCCTTGTTCTAATTCATCTAACAATAATTGCGCGTAAGGTGTGAGGCGTGATTCGGTGTAACGCATGGCGGCAAAAGATTTGGGATCATCAGGTGAGCCCCAGTTGCCTTGACCGTCAATTAAGGGATAACGATAGGAGAAGTCTTGTGCCATGAGTACCATGGCCTCATAGCAAGCGGAGTCGCCGTGTGGGTGATATTTACCTAAGACATCGCCGACGGTGCGTGCAGATTTTTTATGTTTGGCGGTATTTTTCAGTCCCAATTCGGACATGGCGTAAATGATGCGGCGTTGCACAGGTTTTAAGCCGTCACCAATTTGTGGCAAGGCGCGGTCAAGGATGACATACATCGAATAGTCGAGATATGCCTTCTCGGTAAATTGCCGTAATGGCTGGTTTTCGATATTTTCTGTCGTCATGCGACTGATTTCCCTGTATTTTAAAAAAGTTTTTGCGTAAATTATAACGTTCTTATGATTAGGTCAAATATATTTAAGGAACACATCTTTATGCATATTATTTTATTGGGCAGTCCGGGGGCGGGTAAAGGAACTCAGGCGCGTCTTATTGCAAAAAAATATCATATACCGCAAATTGCCACCGGAGACATGTTGCGTGCTGCAGTCGAAGCGAAAACGCCGCTGGGTGAGATGGCGAAACAAGAGATGGATAGTGGCAAATTGGTTTCTGATGACATTATTATTGCTTTGGTTAAAGAGCGTTTACGTGAGCCTGATTGTGAGCAGGGGTTTTTGTTTGATGGATTTCCGCGTACTTTAGTGCAGGCGGAGGCGTTAAAATCTGCGCAGATTCATATCGATCATGTGGTGGAAATTTATGTGCCGGATAGTGAGATTATTCGGCGAATGAGTGGGCGCTTAGTGCATCCGCAATCAGGTCGTGTATATCATTTGGAGTATCATCCGCCTAAGGTACCAGGAAAAGATGATATGACCGGTGAACCTTTGATATCACGTGATGATGATGCGGAAGAAACGGTGCGTAAGCGTCTTTTAGTTTATCATCAGCAGACTGAGCCGTTGCTGGCTTATTATCATGAATGGTCAAGACAATCGGGTTTGGTTCCGAGGTTTACCCAAGTTTCAGGGATAGGATCAGTGGAGGAGGTGCAGCGGCGGATAGTGGAGGCTTTGGGTTAGTCATGCTTCCGGTCATCTCTGCTGTCATCCTGTCATAGCGAAAGATGACAGCAGAAAGAATGAGGAGTAAGTAATTTATTTCGTAACTACTTACCCCATAAAAAACATTGTCATTCCCGCCTGCGCGGGAATGACAATGCTTTATATTCGTTTTTTAGTAGAGAGTAGTTACTACTCAATCGTTTCAATTACAGCTGGTTTTGCTTTGTTAGGACGTCCGCGTTTGCCGGTTTTTTTTACAGTGTTTTTTGCTGGTTTGGCTTGCGCTTTTTTGGCAGGGCTTTTCTTTGCGCGTTTAGCAGTTTTTTTTGCATAACGCTTTTCAAATTTTTCTTCAGCGGCCTTGAGGATTTTCTTTTTAGCTTCTTCTTTCTTGGCTACTTCACGTTCTAAGGTTTCTAGCGCTTTAGCTAAGGCTTGTGCTTCAATTTCTTTTAGTTTTTTCTTGAACTCGGCAGTCTTTGTTTTTAATTTTGCGTTAAGTTCTTTTTTGAGCTGTTTAGTACGATTTACTGCTTCACGCCATTTGGCGCGGGCTGAATCAACCGGTTTTCGCCCTCCTTTGGCAGTCACTTTTTTTGCTCTTGGTTTTTTTGCTTTTGGCATTATAAAATCTCCTGAATGGTGGTTAATTTAATCGTACTGTTAAAAATATCAAACAATTTGAGTTTAGAAATAAAAACATTTTTAACAGTATTTAAAAATAAAAAAATTTGTTAAAACGGGAGCTAGTTTACTATGAAAAAGTAGGATGTAAAGAAAAATCTACGTTTTTCTTGCATTATTTAGCGATTTTTATAGATAAATGATTTTTCATTCGTGCTTAATCTCACTATTGTTTGTTATAATGATGAGGATTATCACGAAAGTGATAAGCAAACCCTTTGTGATTATGGGTTAATGTTTTTAATTATTTTTAGGAGTTGCTATGAAAGCAATGAGTCCTGTTTTTAAGTTGTTTTTTACAGTTTGTGCTGCAGTGATGTTGTTTGCTATTCCGGCTCATGGTGAGAACAGTTATTCTCCTGTTGGTTACTGGCAAACCTATGATGAAGACACAAATCAGCCTACCAGTATTCTGCATGTTTGGGAAAATAAAGGTGTATTACAAGGGAAGGTGGTAAAAATTTTTGGTAACCAGTCCGCAGTTTGTTCTGCATGTTCTGGTAGTCAACATAATCAGCCAGTCATGGGTATGATGGTTATGTGGGGTTTTACTAAACATGATAATGTTTGGACTAATGGAAAAATTTTGGCAATCAAAAGAGGTAAGGTATATAACGCTGATTTAGCTTTAACCGATGCAGGACAAAAAATGACCGTCAGAGTTTCAGTTTTCGGCAGTAAACATGAGTTGCATTGGACACGCGCTCAGAATTGGAAATAACTGATTGATCGTAAACTACTCGCACGTCGTCCCGGCAGGAAGCAGGGATCCAGTTGATAGGGATATCAAAGTTTTGTTTGCCTATGAACTGGATCTTGGCATCCATGCCGGTAGGACGGTATAAATAGGGTGCGAGTAGTTACGTTTCGGTGATGTGCTGATTCAATAATTCTACTTCTTGTGGCGACAACGCCAACCCCAATTTAGTTCGCCGCCATAAAATATCTTCAACCGTTTCCGCCCATTCATTTTCCATCAGATAAGCCACCTCCGCTTCATATAATCCAGCGCCGAAGTGCTGGCCTAAATCAGATAGATTATGTGCATTATTTAAAAACCGCTGGCACAGCGTACCGTAACTGCGCGCATAACGATAAGCAAGCTCAGCAGGCAGCCAAGGATATTGTTGTTGGAGTTGTTTATAAAAGCTGGAAAAATCCGCATTAGGTAGATCTCCACCAGGTAAGGGCGCATCTTTCGTCCAACTGGAAGTGGCATGGGGAAAAAATCTCTGCAAATCCTGTAAGGCATGCTCGGCAAGCTTACGATAGGTGGTGATTTTGCCGCCAAAAACAGAAAGTAAGGGCGCTTGTTGCGCATCGTGATTTAATTCTAAAGTATAGTCGCGTGTAATGGCTGATACATTGCTGGTATTTTCGCTGTGTAAAGGTCTGACGCCGGCGTATGTCCAAACAATTTGTTCACGAGTGATAGATTGTTCAAAATAACGATTGACTGCTGTAAGTAAGTAATCAATTTCTTCTGCTGAGATTTCAGCTTTAGCAGGATCGCCCTGAAAAGCAATATCAGTGGTACCGATTAAACTATATTTCCCCAAATAAGGAATCACAAAAATCACGCGATTGTCTATATTCGTCAGAATAAACGCATAATCTTCTGGATATAAACGTGGTACGACAATGTGGCTGCCTTTAACCAAGGTGACATGGTTTTTTGAGTTTAATTTCAGGTTTTGATGAATGACGGATTCTACCCAGGGTCCTGCCGCATTAATCAAAACCTTGGCTTTTATTACTTGGCTTTGGCCATGGGCATTGACCACTTCCATGACCCAATGATCCTTTTGGCGTGCTCCTGAAACTACGCGTGTCCGCGTAAGTATGGTGGCCCCCAGTTGTCGTGCTTGCAGTGCATTGAGTACGACTAAACGTGCATCATCTACCCAGCAATCGGCATAGCTAAATCCACGGTTGAAGGTTTTTTTCAATATTTGTCCTGCGCTATGCTGTGTAAAATTTATGGCAGAAGAGGCCGGAAGAACCTTGCGCTTTCCTAAATGATCGTAGAGAAATAATCCTAATCGCAACATCCAGGCTGGTTTCAGTTGCGCATTGTGTGGCATGATGAAACTAAGCGGCTGAACAATATGTGGCGCTTTTTTAAGAAGTACCTCGCGTTCCTTTAGTGCTTCTCTGACCAAGCGGAATTCATAATATTCGAGGTAGCGTAAACCGCCGTGTATGAGTTTGCTGCTTTTGGATGAGGTGGCGCTGGCCAGGTCATTTTGTTCGCACAAGGTTACTTTTAAGCCGCGACCTGCGGCATCTGCGGCAATACCGGCGCCGTTGACACCGCCGCCAATGATGAATAAATCGATAATATCAGATGTGGGCATTTCGTTTCCTGGGAATGGTATACTATTTAGTTCTGTGATGGTGATTATCATGCCAGCTTTTGTTGATAGGATAAAGTGAGAACCATTTAAGCGTAAAAAACTATGCATGAAAATATTCTGTTTTTCTCTATATTTCTTATTTTTACGGGTGCCGCCATTTTTTCAACCGTGGCATTGTATACCCGCCAATCTTTATTAGTCGCCTATATGATATTGGGCGTGGCGTTAGGTCCTTGGGGATTGGGTTGGGTTACCAATGCTGTTTTGATACAAAACATTGGCGATGTTGGCATTGTCTTTTTGCTGTTTCTCCTAGGTCTACATTTACATCCGCAAAGCTTATTACATCTATTAAAAAAGGTCAGCTGGGTGGCATTGGTCAGTTCCGTAATTTTTTTATTATTAGGCTTGGCTGTGGGTTGGCTTTTTCATTATACCTGGATGGAAAGTGTCATTATTGGGGCTTGTGCGATGTTTTCCAGTACCATTATCGGTTTAAAGTTGTTGCCCACGACTGTTTTGCATCACCAGCATACGGGTGAGGTGATGATTGGCATTTTGCTGTTGCAGGATTTAATCGCCATATTAACGCTGTTGTTTGTGCATAGCGCATCACTGGGGAATGTGAGTTGGATAATGATGAGTCTTAAGTTTTTGCAATTACCCTTTCTCATAGTGTTTGCTTTTATTTTTGAGCGCTTTGTATTGCGTAAATTATTTCGACGTTTTGATCGAATCCGGGAATATATGTTTTTGCTAGCGATTGCCTGGTGCTTGAGTTTGGCGCAGTTGGCCAATATGATGGGTTTATCTGCTGAGATCGGCGCATTTACTGCCGGTGTTTCTATCGCCACCAGCCCAATTGCAGTTTATATCGCGGAAAGCTTAAAGCCGGTGCGGGATTTTTTCTTGGTGTTGTTTTTTTTCGCCATCGGTGCAAGTTTTAATGTAGGCTATTTTCACCAAGTAGCCATTCCGGCGTTATTGTTGGCAGTACTGTTGCTATTGGCCAAGCCGTGGGTATTCCGTATTCTCTTGATGCAGGTGGGGGAATCAAAATCTGTAGCAGGGGAGATCGGGGTGCGCTTAGGTCAGATTAGTGAGTTTTCTATATTGCTGGTTTATATCAGTGTGCAGGAGTCACTCATCAGCCAGGCTGCCTCCAGTCTGGTGCAGCTGGTGACCATGTTGACGTTTATCGTATCTTCCTATCTGGTGGTATTGCGCTATCCGACGCCAGTTGCGATATCAGATAGATTACGTCGTGATTAAGCTTCTACAATTTCTGCAAAGCCAGTTTGCGCTGAGGAAGAATATTTTATGATTTTATTTGTTATTTTAATTTGTCTGGGATTGCAGCATTTCTCTGCATCTCAGCGCTATGACCATTTTTCTCTATTTAAAATTTATTCGCAGACTGGGACGCGGATGCTAGCGCAATTACCGGTAAAAAACGGCTGGGTTGCACTCATTTTATTATTAATACCCGTGTTAATAGTTGTAGCTGGAATCAATTATATTTTAAGTGGCATATGGTTTAACTCACTGAATTTTTTATTTAACTTAGCCGTATTGTACTATTGCTTAGGTGCATACAATAGGCGTAGGCAATTGCAGAATTACGTCGAGGCACTAGAAAAAGACGACCTGCAGGCAGCTTATTATGATGCAGGCGAATTTTTAAAAGCTCCCATGCCGACCGATCGTGTGACGCTTATTCGCCAGGTGACCAGGCAGATATTTTGTCAGGCAGATCGATATATTTTTTCAGTTTTGTTCTGGTATATTTTACTCGGTCCTACGGCTGTTTTGATCTATATGCTCACGGATTATTTATCCAATCTGGATAGTTTGGCGGAACTACCTATTGTTCTTGCTATTAGGCAGGCCGCAACGATTTTTCTTGCGATTTTAGCCTGGATTCCGGCTCGAATCAGTGGCTTTAGCTATGCATTGGTTGGGCATTTTGCTTATGCTATCTCCGCTTGGCGCAAGGACTTATGGACGCCTCTCGCGCTTGATTTTGCCTCTGAGATAGGGCTTGCTGCTTTGGAGTTGACTAAAGAAGATACAGTCAGTGCCGATGTAGAAGAAAATAAACGTGCGCTGGATTTGGTAGAAAAGGCTATTATATTGTGGTTAGCTGTCATCGCGGTGTTGACGCTGTTTTCCTGGATAACTTGACGCATAAGTTAAGCCACTCTACACTCGATAAATCATTTAAGGCAAAGTGAGATCAAATATGGCAAATCAAAACAATTCCTCTGATATAGATCCAATTGAAACTAAAGAATGGTTCGATGCGCTCTCATCAGTCATCAAAGAAGAGGGCAAAGAACGGGCAGCGTTTTTAGTCAACGCCTTATTGGCTAAAGCGGCAGCTACGGGTATACCAGTGCCGACAGGTCTGACCACTTCACACATCAATACCATACCTGTAGATCAAGAAGAAAAAATGCCCGCTGAAGGTCCAGAAGCGATAGCGCTACGTGCACTCATCCGTTGGAATGCCGTGATTATGGTATTGCGTGCCGGAGAAAAAGATCCAGCATTAGGGGGACACCTGGCCACTTATGCCTCCGCAGCCATTTTATACGAAGTCGGTTTTAACTACTTTTTCCGTGGCCGTACGGAAAATCGTCTTGAAGACCTGGTATATATCCAGGGACACTCTGCCCCCGGCATCTATGCGCGCGCCTTTTTAGAAGGCCGTCTCAGCGAAGAACAATTAGAGCATTTCCGTCGTGAAATGGGTGGCATTGGCCTTTCTTCCTATCCGCATCCTTTTTCTATGCCGGATTTTTGGCAGTTCCCCACGGTTTCCATGGGCTTAGGTCCATTGCAAGCCATTTATCAGGCACGTTTTCTGAAATATCTTGAAAACCGTGGTTTGCTAGAGCATCAGGGCCGTAAAGTCTGGGCGTTTCTGGGTGATGGCGAAATGGATGAGGTGGATTCATTAGGTGGCATCACCGTTGCTGCCCGTGAGCAGCTGGATAATTTGATTTTTGTCGTGAATTGCAATCTGCAGCGCTTGGATGGTCCGGTGCGAGGCAATGGCCATATCATGGAAGAGCTAGAAAGCTTGTTCCGTGGTGCCGGCTGGAATGTTATTAAAGTCGTCTGGGGCGGTCGTTGGGATGAATTGCTCGCCAAAGATAAAACCGGACTACTAGTCAAGCGCATGAATGAATGCGTGGATGGTGAATACCAGAATTTCCGCGCTAAAGATGGTGCTTATGTGCGTGAACATTTTTTTGGTAAATATCCTGAGCTCCTGGAATTAGTCAAAGACATGTCTGATGAGGATATTTGGCATTTAAATCGTGGTGGTCACGATCCGCAAAAAGTTTATGCAGCTTATGCGCAAGCAGTGAAACACCAAGGTCAGCCTACCATCATTCTTGCTAAAACGATTAAAGGTTATGGGTTGGGTGCAGCCGGTGAAGGACAAAATATTGCGCATAATGCCAAAAAAATGGCCATTGCTGATCTCAAAGTGTTCAGTAAACGTTTTAATTTATCGATACCAGAAGAAAAAATTTCTGCTTTGCCATTTATTCGTCCAGATAGCAAAAGCCCCGAAATCCAATTTTTGCAGGCGCGTCGTGAAGCTTTAGGGGGTTATTTACCTAAACGTTTCCATGATGCGCCTAGCTTGGAAACACCGCCCTTATCCTTATTCGATGCCGTGTTAAAGGGTTCAGAAGATAGGGAAATCTCTACTACCATGGCTTTTGTCAGAGTGTTGATGGCGTTGCTGAAAGATAAAAATATTAATCAGCATATTGTGCCGATTGTGGCCGATGAATCACGAACCTTTGGCATGGAAGGTTTGTTCCGACAGATCGGCATTTATTCTGTGGTCGGCCAATTATATGAGCCAGAAGACAAGGCACAAGTCATGTATTATCGCGAAAGCAAAGACGGCCAAATTCTGCAAGAAGGTTTAAGCGAAGCTGGCTCTTTCTGCTCTTGGTTGGCTGCTGGTACTTCTTACAGTAGCAATGCCTTGCAGATGATTCCGTTTTATATTTTCTATTCGATGTTTGGTTTCCAGCGCATTGGTGATTATGCTTGGGCGGCCGGCGATATACGTGCACGCGGCTTTTTGTTAGGCAGCCTTGCCGGGCGTACGACGCTGGCCGGCGAAGGTTTGCAGCATGATGATGGTCACAGCTTAATTCTTTCCAGTGTGATACCAAGTTGCATCAGCTATGATCCAACTTTTGGTTATGAAGTGGCAGTTATCATACAACATGGGTTGCAGCGTATGTGTCGCGATCAGGAAGATGTTTATTATTATTTAACCTTGATGAATGAGAATTACACCCATCCGGCTATGCCCAAAGGCGTGGAAGAAGGGATTATCAAAGGGCTTTATCTGTTGCAGAAAGGTGATGCTAAAGCGAAGCTGAAAGTACAATTGCTGGGTTCTGGCGCTATTTTGCGTGAAGTGATTGCTGCTGCTAAATTGTTAGCTGAGTATGGCGTTAGCGCCGATGTGTGGAGCGCGACCAGCATGACTGAGTTGCGTCGTGAGGCGTTGGCAGTGGAGCGTTATAACCGCTTGCATCCTAAGGCCACCCCCAAAGTGAGTTATGTGACTTCGTGTCTACAGAAGTCAAAAGGCCCAGTCATTGCAGCCACAGATTATATGAAATTATACGCCGACCAGATTCGCGCCTTTGTTCCTCGCGCATACCATGTATTGGGTACAGACGGCTATGGTCCTAGCGATACACGCCATTATTTACGCGAGCATTTTGAAGTCAGTGCGCAACATATTGCTTATACTGCGCTTTTAGCGTTGGCAAATGAAAATCAGATTACTGAAGCGCAGTTAATGAAAGCGCAGAAAAAGCTGGGTATAAACGCGGATGCACCTGATCCGGCACGGGTTTAACTCTTGATTCTAGGTAATTGCTCACTCCCTGTGTAGCTGTCATCCTGAGCGTAAGGGAAGGATGACAGCTACGCAGGGAGTGAGTAGTTATTCTTTATCTCAACAATGTTCCTTATCTGTATCTTGGTGTATCATCATCCGAGTCATCGTAATCCTCATATTGACTTAGCTTTTGTGTCACGCCTGATTGGTATTCTTCTTGGAATTTCATCGCTACCCCTTTGGTTATTACCATTTGAGGTTCGGTCGATTTATGTAAGCTACCTAACTCCCCTAAAAGTCTAGGCTCAGTTGCTTTTTTGTAATGTAAGCCGCAGAGATAACAGAGATCATAAAGCGTATTCAAGGTGCCTTGTTGCTGCTCATGCGAAATTCTATCCAGTATGGCGGACATGAAGGTATTCACACTCAGCATGCAGCTAGGAGATGGGAATTTAGCGCTATAAATAACGTCGGTATTTAATGGAGAATGATTTAACATATCCTTGAAGGAGTATTTTTGCGGCTGATCCAGCATGCCGGCAAGATAACGAATAGCTGTTTCATCACCTGTTTTAACTATCTTTAAAATTAATGCACTGCAATATTCTAATAAACCGCCTGATAATTTTTTATCTGCTGGAGTTTTAAGTTTATTTAACGACTGAGCAAGAGAAATAATATCTGGCGGTGCTGATATCTTAGATTTTGGAGCTGTGGGAGGTGGTGAAATGAATATAGGCTTCTGTTTAAAAAAATCGGTTTTGGGTGTCTCTTTAGATTCAGTTTCTACTTCTTTTGGGGCGCTTGAATTGCTAGGTACAAATATAGAAAATGATTTAAAAGTTGGATGTTTTTTCACGTCAGGCAATTCAGTTATGTCTTTTGCTGAAATGGGTGGCATGCCTCTTCTTTTTGCCCGTGTCGCCGCTTCTTCTATATATTTTGCTAGCTCCCTTTGATAAAGCCCTTTTAGATATTCATCGGTTACTTTTGATAAAATAGCAGAAGAGACATTGATATTTTTATTTTGATGGCGAAGAGCCTTTCGTTTTTGCTCTACAGATTCTCCACTTTCAATTTTTTTGCGAGACGATCATAGTTATCTGCCATAGACATCCCGAGTAAACCACAAGTGTTAGATAGCTGGTAAAGTGTGGCTTGCGTTTCCTCATTGCCTGGATCAACTGAAAGTCGCCTTAGAATTCTTGTTATAAGTTTATTGATTCCAATTTTTGCAGTGGTAGTTCCATGATTTCTATAGGATGATAAAGGAGAAGATGAATTCGTTAGAGTATCTATTAGCGGATGCCCAACGTTATCCAAATTATCATGGATTAATTTATCAAGTTGACCGATAGTCTCTTTATTGCCTTTTTTGATTATTTCTAGAACTAAATTACTGATTTCTTTTGTAGAAATTTTTGAAGGGGATGTCAGGCTTGCAAGTTTGTTAAAAGCGCCAATAGCTTGGAGATTTCTTGGAGAAGCCTCGGTCTCAATGGATGAAGGCGCGGTTTTCAATTTTTTTTCATCTTTATTTTTGACAACTTCTTTTGGAGATTGTGCAGGAGAATCATCCAGTTCATCATCTAAGCGGTAATATTGGTTTCGTTCTTTCTTTAAATGTGCCATATAAGTTCTCGTGGAAATGTTAGCGTTGCTAGTTAGGTCTATGCTGTTTTTTTAGAAAGATACTTGATGGGGCTTAAAGTAGTCTTAAAAACGCGAATTTCCTTCTCCCCTTGTGGAAGCAGGTGCCCGCTAGGGCGGCGGATGAGGGGTGAGTTTAGGTTAGCTTTTTAGCAGTAAATGCTACTATAAGCTTACCCCTCATCCGCCCTAGCGAGCACCTGCTTCCACAAGGGGAGAAGAAAGTTGGAATTTTTCGTAAATTTATTTATTGGAAAAAATACCGACGTAGTTATACTATAAGCCATCTAATCTCTACCTCAGCACCTGTAATCTTGCTAACGCTGAATAGTTAGGCTGAAATAATTCATTTAGGTTGAGTCAGTCAAAAGGAGACTACCTTGTCGAAAATAATAGAAGTATCTGTCCCTGATATCGGCGGTGCCAAAGACGTTGATGTCATTGAGTTGTTGGTAGCCCCAGGTGATTCCGTTAAAGCGGAAAGCTCGTTAATTACGCTGGAAGGCGATAAGGCGACGATGGAAATCCCATCGCCAGCAGCAGGTAAAGTGCGTGATATCAAAGTGAAAGTGGGAGATAAAGTTTCTCAAGGGTCATTGATTTTAACACTGGAAGTGGCGGATGAAGCTGGAAAAGCTGAAGAAGCCGAACAAAAGCAAAAGCCTGCCGTACCACAACCCGCATCGGAAAAGCCACAATCTGCTGGTGCTGCTTCTAAAACCATAGAGGTCTCTGTGCCGGATATCGGTGGCGCTAAAGATGTTGATGTCATTGAGTTATTGGTAGCCCCGGGCGATGAGGTTAAAGCGGAAAGCCCATTAATCACCCTGGAAGGTGATAAGGCAACCATGGATATTCCTTCACCGCAAGCGGGTAAGGTGCGTGAGATGAAGGTGAAAGTGGGAGATAAAGTTTCTCAAGGCTCGTTGATTTTAACCCTGGAAGTAGCGGGCGACCAAGTTGCAAAAACTGAGCAAAAACCTGAGCTAACTCAGCCGACCAAAATACCAGAAAAGCAGCCTGAGTTTGCTGCACAACCTGCAGCTGAAAAGCAGCCAGCCGCATCAACAGCAGAAGTTCATGCGGGTCCCAGCGTGCGTCGCTTAGCACGGGAATTAGGCGTTGATTTAAGCCAGATAACCGCGAGTGGCCCCAAAAACCGCATTCTCAAAGAAGATGTGCAACGCTTTGTCAAAAGCGCGCTTGCACGCGGAACGGTAGGATCAGCAGTCGGTGGTTTAGCTGTCGCGCCGGCACCCGTCATTGATTTTGCCGAGTTTGGTGAAATTGAAACCAAACCACTCAATAAAATCAAAAGACTAACTGGAATCAATGTGCATCGTAGCTGGGTCACTGTCCCGCATGTCACACAATTTGCTGAGGCCGATATCACTGAACTTGAAGCATTTCGTGAGCAACAAAAAGCGGCGGCCGAGAAAAAGGGGATAAAACTTACGCCTTTAGTATTCATCATGAAAGCCGTAGTGGCAGCGCTAAAAGCCTTTCCACAATTCAATGCCTCTTTGGATCCAAGTGGTGAGCAATTAATATTGAAAAAATATGTGCATTTGGGTGTCGCTGTGGATACCCCCAATGGCTTGGTCGTGCCAGTAGTGCGCAATGTGGATCAAAAAGGATTGTATATTTTAGCAGAAGAGCTAGCAAAAATTAGCGCTAAAGCTCGTGACAAAGGTTTATCTGTAGCAGATATGCGTGGCGGATGTTTTACTATTTCCAGTTTGGGTGGTATTGGTGGGACTGCGTTCACACCCATAGTCAACAGCCCAGAAGTAGCGATTTTAGGCGTATCTAAAGCCAGCATAAAACCGGTATATCAAAATAATACCTTTGTGCCGCGGCTGATGTTGCCGTTATCATTATCTTATGACCATCGTGTAATTGATGGAGCTGATGGTGCGCGGTTTATTGTGTATTTAAGTGAAAAATTATCGGATATTCGCACTTTG
The DNA here is from genome assembly GCA_035546635.1 of Gammaproteobacteria bacterium. Classification (NCBI taxonomy): domain Bacteria; kingdom Pseudomonadati; phylum Pseudomonadota; class Gammaproteobacteria; species Gammaproteobacteria bacterium. The sequence continues at coordinate 53,163 of DASZWJ010000046.1, read as the reverse complement.
TTGCTATAAAAAATAGACGCTGCACTGATTTCCTTCTCCCACAAAAGGATTAGTGGGAAGCTTATTTATTCAACAACGCTCCCATAAGGAGGGAGGGTACAGTGTTTAGGTTGACGCTTATGCCTTTGTGGAAGGTGGAGTAAAAATTCAAACCGGTTTCAGGAATCAATAAATGACAACAGAAATTAAAACAGAAGTCGTAGTACTTGGCAGTGGTCCTGGCGGCTACTCAGCCGCTTTTCGCGCAGCTGACTTAGGCAAAAAAGTCACCTTAGTGGAACGCTATGATAGCTTAGGCGGTGTGTGCTTGAATGTGGGTTGTATTCCTTCCAAAGCATTGTTACATGCAGCAAAAGTGATAGATGACGCGCATGATATAGCAGAGTTAGGCATCAGTTTCGGCCAGCCAAAAATTGATGTAGAAAAAATCAAAGGCTGGAAAAATAAAGTCGTCGGCCGCCTAACCGGCGGTTTAAAAATGCTGGCTAAACAACGTCAAGTGGAAGTGGTCACGGGTTTTGGTGAGTTTGTATCTCCCACACGAATTAAAGTCAGCGGCAAGAACGGCGACACGCTAATTACTTTTGAACAAGCCATTATCGCCGTGGGATCGCGCCCCGTAAAATTACCCTTCATGCCAGAAGATCCGCGTATTATCGATTCCACCGGTGCGCTGGAATTACCCGATCCCAACAATAGCCGTCTGTTAATTATAGGCGGTGGTATTATTGGTCTGGAAATGGCCACTGTTTATCATGCGCTGGGCGCTAAAGTGAATGTGGTGGAATTTATGGAGCAGTTGATTCCAGGTGCTGATAAAGACATAGTTGCACCCCTGCATAAACGCGTGCAAAAACGTTACGAAAATATTTGGCTAAAAACCAAAGTCACGCAGGTTGAAGCGAAAAAAGATGGATTATATGTGACTTTTGAAGGCGAAAATGCACCAACGAAGCCGGAGCGTTTTGATCGCATTTTAGTGTCAGTCGGCCGTCGCCCTAATGGTGATTTAATTGCGGCTGAAAAAGCCGGTTTAACGGTGAATGAGCGTGGCTTTATCGCGGTGGATAAGCAGCTGCGCACACAAGTAGCGAATATTTATGCAATCGGCGATGTGGTAGGTAATCCCATGTTAGCGCATAAGGCTTCTGCAGAAGGGAGATTGGCGGCAGAAGTGATTAGTGGCTTGAAGCATTATTTTGAGCCTAAGGCGATTCCTTCTGTTGCTTATACTGATCCTGAAATCGCTTGGGCGGGCATGACTGAGCGTGAAGCGAAGGAAAATGGTGTGGCTTATGGTAAGGCCGTATTTCCGTGGATGGCCAGTGGGCGTGCGTTAACTATGGGTCGAGATGAAGGTTTAACGCAATTGTTGTTTGATGAAAATACACATCGTATTATTGGTGCTGGAATTGTTGGCGTAAATGCGGGAGAATTAATCGCTGAATTAACTTTAGCCATTGAGATGGGTTGTGATGTTGACGATATCGCGTTGACTATTCATCCGCATCCGACACTATCTGAAAGTGTGATGATGGCTGCTGAAATTTTTGAAGGTACTATTACTGATTTATACTTGCCCAGGAAGAAAAAATAATAAGGAGGGATCCATTTTCTCCTTCTGCCTGTGTCTGTCATTTGTGGCAGGCCAGGTGGTCCTGGGGAATTGATGCTTCTTTTTTTCTCAGCTTAAATCGCCAGCTCCCAATAACTTCGTCAATATATTTTCATAAATCTTTGCCAATAGCGTCAGATCGTCCACGCGCACTCGTTCATCGATCTGATGAATTGAATCATTGCATGGTCCTAATTCAATCACCTCGCAGCCGGTCGGTGCGATAAAGCGGCCGTCTGAAGTGCCGCCACCGGTAGATAATTGTGGCGTCAAGCCTGTGACTTCCTGAATTGCTGCTGAGGTAGCATCTAGCAATTGACCGCTGGCTGTCAGAAACGGGTTGCCTGAAAGCTTCCAAATTAAATCATAATGCAGCTGATGTTCATCAAGAATGGCAGTTACTTTTTGTTGCAGTTCTTCTGCAGTCACTGCGGGAGAGAAGCGAAAATTAAATAGCACTTCTAGAATACCGGGTATCACATTGGTTGCGCCGGTACCGGAGTGGAGGTTGGAAATTTGCAAAGAAGTCGCCGGAAAATTTTCCAAACCATCATCCCAGTGGGTATTACAAAGCAAGGACAGTGCTGCTAGGCTGCGATGGATAGGATTTTCTGCTAGGTGGGGATAGGCGATATGCCCTTGCTTACCGTAAATTTTCAGATGTCCATTTAATGAGCCGCGGCGACCGATTTTTAAGGTATCACCTAGTGTCTTTTCACATGAGGGTTCACCGACAATGCACCAGGTTAGTTTTTCTCCACGTGCTTGCAGATATTCCATGACTTTGCGAGTACCGTTAATTGCCGAGCCTTCTTCGTCGCTGGTGATTAAAAAGGCGATGGAACCCTGATGCGCGGGGAATTGTTTGATAAAGTTTTCACAAGCGACGACCATGGCAGCTAAACTGCTTTTCATGTCGGCAGCCCCACGGCCGTAGAGAAAACCATCACGCACCGTGGGTGAAAATGGTGGTGAAGTCCATTGATCGAGAGGGCCAGGCGGCACAACATCAGTATGTCCGGCAAATACAAATAATGGCTGTGCTGTACCGCGCCGCGCCCAGAAGTTATCTACCTCTCCAAAGCGCAAGGATTCAATGTTAAATCCTAATAATTTTAAATGGGATGCTAGTAGTGGTTGACACCCAGCATCTTCGGGGGTGACAGAAGCTGCTTGGATGAGTTTTTGGGTGAGTTCTAAAGTTGGGTTGGAATGGAGCATGTGGGCACCAAATTTTTAAGTAGCACACCCATATAGCCTTAACCTTTTTCCTTCTCCCACAAGGGGAGAAGGAAAAAAGCTAAGGCTATAAGAGGACAATTAAACACTACGCAACAATTCATTAATACTAACTTTCCCGCGGGTTTTTTCATCCACGCGTTTGACAATCACTGCACAATAAAGGCTATATTTCCCATCTGCGGATGGCAGGTTACCGGGCACGACCACTGATCCTGCGGGAATGCGTCCATAACTGATCGTTCCGGTTTCACGATCATAAATGCGGGTGCTTTGACCAAGATAGACGCCCATAGAAATCACTGAACCGGATTCAACAATCACACCTTCTACGACTTCTGAGCGGGCGCCAATAAAGCAATTATCTTCAATGATCGTGGGATTAGCTTGTAGCGGTTCCAATACCCCGCCTATCCCTGCGCCGCCAGAGAGATGCACTTGTTTCCCAATTTGGGCACAAGAGCCGACAGTAGCCCAAGTATCTACCATAGTGCCTTCGCCGACATAAGCGCCGATATTAATAAAGCTCGGCATCACCACCACATTAGGTGCAATATAAGCGCCTTTACGTACGCAAGCACCAGGTACGACACGGGCGCCAGAAGCAATTAATTGTCCAGGATTATCATCGGTGAATTTCATCGGAACTTTATCAAAAAAATTACTGTAACCACCGTCAATGATCTGACTTTTCTCAATTTTGAAATAAAGTAACACCGCTTTTTTCAACCATTGATTGACCTGCCATGTGCCATTTTGTTTTTCCGCTACACGTAAGCTGCCACTATCCAGTAAATCAATCGCTTCCAGTATGGCTGATTTTGTTTCTGTAGTTACATTGTCAGCATTAAATTCAGCACGCTGTTCATAGGCGGTTTCGATAGTGTTGATTAGAGTTTGCATTCAGTTTCTCCGGTGGTTCTTTATGCGTAAGTATATACGACAATAAACATTTGACGCTATCAGGTCTGGTGAGTATTATGTTCAGTCTCTTACGGGGTATAGCGCAGTCTGGTAGCGCGCCTGCTTTGGGAGCAGGATGTCGGGGGTTCGAATCCCTCTACCCCGACCAGTAGGCAGGATGGCGTTTGCTACGCTTTATCCTCCCAAGTGCCCGTAGCTCAGTTGGATAGAGCATCAGCCTTCTAAGCTGAGGGTCGGGGGTTCGAATCCCTCCGGGCACGCCATAGCTTAGTAAATGCTAGCAAGTGTTAAAATAACCGCTTAATCTTCTTAAAGCTCTCATGGTGGACGTAGCTCAGTTGGTAGAGCCCCGGATTGTGATTCCGGTTGTCGTGGGTTCGAGCCCCATCGTTCACCCCATTCCCCGCCATAAATTAATTTTCACCATAAAACCCAATACCCCCTTTTCGTAAGCGCTATTTTCTAGGATACTGTAGTTATTTGCCAAACAAATGCAAACCTCCCAGATTGCAGATATTTCTAGGGTTTTATCGTGATAGACAGTAAAGGTCTTAGAGCTAATGTAGGTATTATTCTGGCCAATTCAGAAGGCCGCTTGTTCTGGGGACGCCGTGCCGGCAATATGGATATATGGCAATTTCCTCAAGGCGGAATCGTTAGGCAGGAAACGCCAGAACAAGCGATGTATCGAGAATTGAAAGAAGAAGTGGGTTTATTGCCGGAGCAAGTGCAGCTGATAGCCGTTTCCAAGCACTGGCTATCTTACTACTTGCCGGCGCACTTACGGCGCTATGCGCGTAGACCTTTTTGCATAGGACAAAAACAGAAATGGTTTTTATTAAAGTTGGTGGCCAGTGATTTGGCCATCCATTTTGATCAAACACCTTCTCCAGAATTTTCCAGCTGGTGTTGGGTCGATTACTGGTATCCGTTAAATCATGTCATTGCATTTAAAAAGCAGGTATATAGAAAAGTATTGGAAGAATTTTCTTCCTTACTTCACTCCCCTTGAAAAAGGGGGAGAGTGGTCGTTTTTTTGTTGTTAAATATCCAGGTAGCCGCATGCTGAAAACATTGCGCCGCATCATACAAGAAGTCAATGCCGCTCAGGATCTACCTGAAGCGTTGGATATTGTCGTGCATGAAATCAATGAGGCTATGGGTACGGAAGCTTGCTGCGTCTATCTCGTAGATGAAGAACGTGGCGAAAATACCTTAGTTGCGACAGAGGGCTTGAATAAAGCCTTAATTGGTAAAGTCAGATTAAAATTAGGCGAAGGTCTAATCGGATTGGTGGGAGAGCGTGCTGAACCGATTAATGTAGAGAATGCCTCATCGCATCCCAAATATGTCAGATTTCCAGGTTTAGGCGAAGAATCACTCAATGCTTTCTTAGGCGTTCCTATTATCCATCAGCGGCAGGTGTTGGGCGTGCTGGTAGTTTTCCAGCGCGAATCGCGTTGCTTTGATGAAGCAGAAGAAGCCTTTTTAGTGACACTGTCTGCGCAATTGGCGGGTACCATTGCCCATTCAGTGGCCGTAGGGGCTATTCAAGACTTTAATCGCTCGCATGGTGCACCTTTAAGAGAAGTCATTTTAAGCGGTATTACGGGAGCTCCTGGCGTTGCGATTGGTACAGCCGTTGTGGTTTATCCCTTGGCTGATTTGAATGCGGTTCCTGAACGCAGAATAGAAATTGAAGAAATAGATGCTGAGATTGAAACGCTGAAATCAGCACTGCAAAACGCCCGCGATAGCATTGCTCATCTAGGCGATAATATTGCGAGTGCAGGTCTGCCTGATGAAGAACGTGCACTATTTGATGTGTATTTGCGTATTTTAAATAGTGAAAGCTTAGTCAGCGAAATCATCCAAGAAATCCGCAATGGCCAATGGGCGCAAGGGGCATTAAAGCGTGTGACTGAGCAACATATTGCACGTTTTGAATCCATGGATGATCCCTATTTACAGGAACGCGCTTCTGATTTTAAAGATTTGGCTGAACGGGTGCTGTTCCATTTGCAAGCACGTGAAGGAGGCAGAGCGCCGAGTTTCCCAGAAAAAACGATTTTAGTGGGTGAAGATGTGACTCCGGCTTCGCTGGCTGAGGTGCCTGAAGGACGGTTGGCTGGTGTCGTGTCAGCACGTGGTTCGACTAATTCGCATGTGGCTATTTTAGCGCGCGCATTAGGTGTACCTACGGTGTTGGGTGTATCTGGGATTAAAGTGCCGCAGCTGGAAGGCGAGGAATTGATTGTTGATGGCTATTATGGCCAGGTTTACCGATCTCCCTCTTTGGCATTACGCAATGAATTTATGGCGTTGATGCGCGAAGAACAAGAGTTCGATAAAGAACTAGAAGCTTTGCGCGATTTGCCTGGGAAAACGCTGGATAGTTATAGTGTCGGATTATATGTTAATACCGGTCTTGCACCCGATGTGGGTACTGCATTGAGCATTGGCGCTGAAGGTGTAGGATTATATCGTACTGAAGTGCCGTTTATGACACGTGATCGCTTCCCCAGTGAAGAAGAGCAGCGGGTGATTTATCGGCAATTATTACAAGCTTTTTCGCCACGCCCGGTGATTATGCGTACCTTGGATGTAGGGGGAGACAAAGATCTGCCTTATTTTCCAGTGGCAGAGGATAATCCATTTTTGGGTTGGCGTGGCATTCGCGTGACGCTAGATCATCCTGAAATTTTATTAGTGCAAATACGCGCGATGTTGCAAGCCAGTGTCGGTCTGGATAATTTGCAGATTATGTTCCCTATGGTGACCACGGTTTCAGAAGTTGAAGAATCGTTACGCTTGTTAAAACAAGCCTATGAAGAGACCATTATGGAAGGGTTTGCGGTAAAAATGCCGAGAATAGGGGTGATGGTGGAGGTGCCTTCTGCGGTTTATCAAGCGCAGGTGATTGCTAAACGCGTAGATTTTTTATCGGTGGGTAGCAATGATCTGACGCAATATATATTGGCGGTCGATCGTAATAATGCGCGAGTGGCCGGTTTATACGATAGTTTGCATCCGGCAGTTTTGCGTGCCTTAATGCAGGTGGTGGCCGGAGCGCACCGTGAAGGTAAAACTGTAAGTATTTGTGGTGAGATGGCAGGCGATCCTGTAGCAGTTATTTTGTTGTTGGCGATCGGTTTTGATACTTTAAGTATGAATGCTACGCGTCTTCTGCGTATAAAATGGGTTATCAGGAAATTTACCCTCAAGCGTGCTAAACAGCTGTTGGAAGAAGTATTGGTGATGGATGATGCGATTGAAATCCGTAATCATATGGAGTTGGCGTTGGAAGAAGCGGGTCTTGGCGGATTAATGCGCGCTGGACGATAGAATCACCCCCTTTGAAAAAGGGGGTCGTAGGTCGTAAGACCTGCGGGGGGATTTAAAGAGTTTTGATGTTACTTACAAGTCCAAAAATAGCTACTTCATCTCTTTTTAAATCCCCCTTAATCCCCCTTTTTCAAAGGGGGAGAGTGTAGCTGTGTAGTTGCGCAGAAAATTAACCTATTGAGCCAATCATCAATGCTATTGAATATTTACACGATAGTAGAATATCTTTTGATAGGTGCCGTTGCGGGAACATTTGCGGGTATGTTGGGAGTAGGCGGGTCTGTTGTGGTGGTGCCAGCTTTGGCGTTTGTATTCTCTGCTCATAAAATCATTCCGGCTAATTCATTGATGCATTTTGTCGTAGGTACCTCACTGGCTGCGACTATTGTGACTACGCTTTTTTCGTTGCGGATACAGTATCATAAGTCCTCCCTATCGTGGGATGTGCTTTTTAAGCTGATTCCTGGCATTGCTTTGGGTGTGATAACGGGTGCGGTTTTAGCCAGGTTTTTACATAGTCATGTGTTGCGAGTACTGTTTGGGGTATTTATCATACTGGTTTCAGCGCAGACATTTTTTCGTTTTCGAGAAAGTAAAGAGCAAGGATTGCCAGGGACTGTCAATCGCTGGCTTGCCTCTTTGTTCATAGGCATATTTTCAGGGTTATTGGGTACAAGTGGCGGACCGCTGGTTATCCCCTATTTAACTTACTTTAAAACGCCTATTCGTGAAGCCATGGTGGTTTCAACTGCCTGTGGGGTGGTGATTACCCTGGTAGGGACTGTTGGTTTTATGATGACAGGATGGTTTGATCCCAGTATTCAGTCTGTATCCTGGAATACGGGTTATGTGTATTGGCCGGCCGTATTGGCTATCGCAATGGGTAGCCCTTTGTTTGCTGCCTTGGGCGCAGCCTGGTCGTATCGTCTACCGGTTGAGCGGCTGCGGCAATTTTTTGCGGCTTTTCTTCTGATATTAGGATTGGGGATGTTGTTGCATTGAGTTGCTAAGTCTTCCCCCTTCCCCCTTTTTCAAAGGGGGCTTTTATATAAAAGGTAAATAATTGTGCTAATGTACCCTCACTTAAACCCAATCGCTTTCAAGATTGGTCCTTTGGCAGTTCACTGGTATGGCATTATGTATCTGGTGGGTTTTGCCGCAGCGTGGTTGTTATGCCAATGGCGTGCCAAGCGCCCCAATAGTGGCTGGACGAAAGATCAAGTCAATGATCTGATTTTTTATTCAGCTTGTGGCGTCATCATTGGTGGGCGCTTAGGTTACATGCTGTTTTATGATTTTCCGACTTTTATAGCTAATCCATTGACCATTTTTCGGATATGGACAGGTGGAATGTCGTTTCATGGTGGCATGCTAGGCGTTATCATCAGTTTCTGGATCTTTGCTAGAAGAAATCATAAAGGTTTTTTTGCCGTTGGAGATTTTTTAGCGCCAGTTGTGCCTTTTGGTTTGGGTGCGGGGCGTATTGGTAATTTTATTAATGGTGAGCTCTGGGGAAGAGTGACGGATGTGCCCTGGGGTATGGTGTTTCCTGCCATTGGGCCACCGCCACGTCATCCTTCGGTTATTTATGAGTTTTTACTGGAAGGGGTGGCGTTGTTTTTGATTTTATGGATTTATTCAGCCAAGCCGCGTCCGACCATGGCAGTATCTGGGTTGTTTTTAATCGGGTATGGGGTTTTTCGTATTATTATTGAGTTTTTCCGCCAGCCTGATCCGCAGTTGGGTTTTGTGGCATTGGGTTGGGTGACTATGGGGCAAGTGCTTTCGGTGCCTATGGTTATTTTAGGTGTCGTGTTAATGGTTTTAGCATATAAACGCAAAAATGGTGATGTGCATCTCCAACAAACAAATTAAAGCTTTTTTATTATGCAAACCTATTTAAATTTCTTACAACATATCCTTGATTGTGGTGTCGCAAAGGATGATCGTACGGGCACTGGGATTATCAGTGTTTTTGGCTATGATATGCGATTTAATCTTGCTCAGGGTTTTCCTTTAGTAACGACTAAAAAGCTGCATTTAAAAAGTATAATCTATGAGTTATTGTGGTTCTTGCGTGGCGATACGAACGTGCGTTATTTGAATGATCGTGGGGTAACTATTTGGAATGAATGGGCGGATGTGAATGGGGACCTGGGTCCGGTGTATGGTCGACAATGGCGTTCTTGGCCGGCAGCGGATGGGCGAGTGATCGATCAATTGCAGGAGGTTGTGCAACAGATAAAAGATAATCCTAATTCGCGCCGTCTGATTGTCAGTGCTTGGAATGTGGGTGAGTTAGATAAAATGGCATTGCCGCCTTGCCACTTATTGTTCCAGTTTTATGTGGCGGAAGGCAAATTATCTTGTAAATTGACACAACGTTCCGCAGATGCGTTTTTAGGTGTGCCGTTTAATATTGCTTCTTACGCGCTTTTGACTTGCATTATAGCGCAGCATTGTGGCTTGGGGGTGGGGGATTTTATCTGGTCGGGTGGAGACTGCCATATTTATAAGAATCATTTAGACCAGGTGAATTTGCAATTGGCTAGGGCACCGTATGCACTGCCGCGATTGATAATTAAACGTAAGCCTGAGACGTTGGCGGGTTATGATTTTGAAGATTTTGAATTTATAGATTATCAGCATCATCCGGTGATTAAGGCGCCGGTTGCTGTGTAGGTTCTGAGTAATCTCTTCAAATTGCGTGTAACTTATTTCAACCTTCCTTCTGGTGAGGGCGTTGTGAATAAATAAGTTTCCCATTAATTCCTTCTCCCAAAAAGGGAGAAGGAAAAAAGCTAGGGCTTAAAGAGGACATTTTTTCTCCCACAACGGGAGAGGGAGTTACAGTTGTTTGGATAGCTCTACTACTTAACCGAAGTAATCCCCTTCAATATATTCAGCGCTTGGTACAGCTGAAAATCTTTGTATAACAAATCTTCCACTTTCCCATCTGTTTGCACTTGTCCTGGGGTCGGTTGTGCAGCTGTGCTGTTATCAGTCAAATGTTTGTTCAGATCGGCTTCGGTAATCATTAAGCCGCTATCTTCTTGGTTGGCCTTGGGAATTTGCAGATCCGGTATAGCGATATCTGGAACAATGCCCTTGGCCTGGATAGAGCGACCCGAGGGGGTGTAATAAAGCGCGGTTGTCAACTTTATCATCGAGTTGTTATCGATGGGTAATACCGTCTGTACAGAGCCTTTACCAAAACTCTTCTCGCCTGCAAGGGTGGCGCGCTTTTGATCTTGCAATGCGCCGGCCACGATTTCAGATGCTGAAGCCGAGCCGCCATTTATCAAGACCACCATAGGCAGTCCATGCAGGATATCACTGCCATCTGCTACGGCTTTAATATCAGAGCTTTCGATGCGTCCTTTGGTGTAAACGATTAAGCCACCGTATTTAAGATGTTTACTATCTAAAAACATATCAGTGATATCGACCGCGGAATCCAGCAAGCCGCCGGGATTATCACGTAGATCAAGGATGACACCCGCAAGATGTCCGTTTGCCTGCTTTTGAAGTTTGTTAATGGCGTTCACTAAATCGTCTTTGGTTTCATTCTGGAAGAACGACAAGCGAATATAGCCATACTGATTGTCCAGGAGCTGGGTTTTTACGGTCTGGATTTTAATAATTTCTCGAGTGAGATCGAATTCCAGAGGTTTTTTAGTATCTTTGCGCAAGATAGTCAAATGTACTTTGGTGCCCGGGTCGCCGCGAATTAGATCAATAGCTTGACGCAGTGTCAGGTCGCCCACCAGTTTGCCATTAATACGCACAATCAAATCGCCGGCTTTAACACCCGCTTTAAAAGCAGGGGTATCATCAATTGGGCTGATGATTTTAATGAAGCCATTTTCAGGTATTACTTCAATACCAATACCACCGAATTTTCCGGTAGTGGCCATCTGCAGATCTTGTACGGCATCTGCATCGAGGAAATCTGAATGCGGGTCCAGGTTGGAAAGCATGCCGGCAATTGCGTAGTTAAACAATTTGTCATCGTTGACCGGTTCTACATAATAGCGTTTGATCTGCGCAATAGCCGTTGCTAAGCGCTGAATGTCTTTAAGTGGGAGGTTAATGGTATTGTTTTTCTGATCTAGGGAAGCCTCATCCGCCAAGGCCGGATAGGTGATGTTTAGGCAAAACAGGCCAATCCATAGCCCAAAAAAAGCGATTAATATCTTTCTGGTGAAGCGCACAAAATTCTCCGCAAATCGGTTTTGTCTTTGAGACGTAACTGCTCTCCCCTTTGAAAAAGGAAGGATACAGTGGTCACCTTGAGACCATAAAAAAAGATTATATACCTTTTTTATATGGGTTTCAGGAATTTTTTACTAAATCTCAAACGCTTAAGTACTTATGTCAAGCAAAATATTTTACCTCATGAACAGGAAAAATTTTCAAACGTGAGCTATACGAGAAATAGGGGATTAAAAACATAACGATTCATCTACAAGATTGAAACGGCTCGTGAGAATTTCCATTGTCAAATTTGCCTAGGTTCTATTCTAAAAACCAGCTACCCCGGGGGTGAGCAGTTAGATTTTGGAAAAATCGACTGAAAAGTTCCAAGGATCACACTTCAATCAGGTAGTGAAACCATTGCCTAAAACAAGGATGTTTTAAACGGCAAAAACCAAGGAGGACTAATGCATGAAAAAAATAATACTGACTTTATTGGTAACTGCGGTTACGGTCTTGGTATTCTCAATGAATGCTTATGGTGCGCGTTATGGTGCACGGCTGTGTGACAGTGATGCGGCTGTGACTTGCATGAGAGTGCATGCAGATGACAGCTGGGAATCTTTATGGCCGGATCCGCAACAACGTGATTTGGTCATGCGCTTAAATCGTATGAATACGGACTTACGTCCCGGCATGATTATCGCAGTACCGAATAATCTAAATCTCGATCCCATGAGTATTTCACCATTTAAGCAAAATGTCGGTTATTTGGGGCAAAAACAGGTGGTAGTCAATCCTAACCAACTGGCTTGGGCAGCTTATGACAGTGATGGCACATTGGTGCGCTGGGGGCCTGCCGTTGCTGGTATGGGTGATTGTCCTAATGGCGAAGGCAGCCATTGCCGTACGCCATCAGGTACTTTTACGGTGTATGATAAAAAAGGTGCCGATTGCATTTCTTCGCAATTTCCCTATCCTAAGGGGGGCGCACATATGCCTTATTGTATGCATTTTCATGGGGGTTATGCGTTACATGGTTCAGATGAAGTGCCGGGTTCTAACTCCAGTCATGGCTGCGTGCGTATGTTTCCTGAAGATGCGGAATGGTTGAATCATAATTTTGTTAAGGTGGGTTCGACGAAGGTGATTATCGAGCCGTATTATAGCCCGGTGTAATCCAAAGGCTGTCATCCTGAGTGTAAGCGAAGGATGACAGCCTTTACTTTATAAAAAAATCTGCAGTAAATCATTCAAATAGCGTTTGCCTAAATCTGTGGTCACCATCATCGAATCATCGAAATCTAAAAGACCACGTGCTCTCGCTGTTTTTAGCTGTGTCAAAACGGCATCTATCTGTAATCCACTACGTTGAGTAAATAAATCTAGTGCGATCGGTTGATACAGGCGCAGTGCATTCAACATAAATTCTAGCGGAATTTCCTCTCGAGATAAGTTTTTTTGTCCCGTAATAAATGGCGTTGCTGCATCCAGATAAGCTTTAGGGTGCTTGGTTTTCCATGTGCGGGTGATAGTGTGGTTAGACAAATCCGTTATTTTTCCATGTGCGCCTGCACCTATTCCTAGATAATCTCCGAAATGCCAATAGTTTAGATTATGTTGAGAAGGCAGGTCGTGGCTGTAAGCGGATATCTCATAGGGATGAAATCCTCGGGATGCAAGAAATGCTTGGCCTGCAAGCTGCATTTCCCATAGCACATCATCAGTAGGCAGAGGCGGAGGATGATGATAAAACGCTGTATTTGCTTCTAAGGTCAATTGATACCAGGAAAGATGGGTCGGGTTAAGTGTCAGTGCGGTTTCTAGATCATAGATAGTTTCAGCGACATTTTGTTGTGGCAAACCATACATTAAATCCAGATTAAAATTTGTAAATCCTGCCCACTGTGCGGCTTCTACTGCTTTGATAGCTTCTTGTCCATCATGTATGCGTCCTAAGGCTTTGAGTTTATCAGAATTAAAACTCTGGATGCCGATAGATAATCGATTGATTCCTGCCTCCCTAAATCCTTGAAATTTCAATTGCTCAACTGTGCCTGGATTAGCTTCCAAGGTGATTTCTATTTCTTTAGTGAAGCGCAGATGTTTTTGTATTTCTTCGAGTAATTTAGCCACGCTATCTGGTGACAAAAGGCTAGGTGTGCCGCCGCCTATAAAGACGCTATGGATTTCTCGTCCCATGATGGGGAGTTGTTGTAAATCTTGTTGTAGATCTGTGATTAAGGCGTTGATGTAGTCGGTTTCAGGTATTGCAGTTTTGAGATTGTGAGAATTGAAATCGCAATAAGGGCATTTTTTTACGCACCAGGGGATGTGGATGTAAAGAGAGAGTGGGATAGGGTGAATTATGTTCTGCATAAAGGTTTCTGAATTTGAGTGTCGCATGACTGTACAGGGATCGAATTATATTTTCAATCCGTCCTTGCTCGATTGCGCGCGCATTATTTAATGCACCCTTAAGTTTTATTTACTAAAGAAAATTTTTTTAAGAAAAATACTTAATATTTTCATAAGAATAACATGCCAAAATTAGAGATAAATTAAGTAGGGGATAGGCATTTTCAAGCTATAAAGCATAGTAAATAATTAAGAGCGATTGAGGTAAATATGTCAGGTTTGATGGAAAAAAAGCAAGAAACTTCAAGTGTATTAAGTAAGCTAGAAAAATTAAAAGCACAAAGATTTTATTTACAAACTTTTATTGAGACGGGAAATAGTCAAGAAAAAATTGATAATACTGTGTTAAAAACTGGACAAGTATTTTATCACGCGTTGGAAGAAGGAGGCGTTAAAAAGAAAGCCGTTAGCTTGGATACAGCCATTGATGTATTAAAAGTGATGGATTATTTAAAACAAGATCCTGCGGGAGATCCTTTTAAGCTAGTTGCTAAATCTAAAAGTGATGCGCAATACCTATTTCATGAAACGACTCAATGCGGCGTGCAGCTAACACCGACAGGTGATATTTTACTTAAGTTGGGAGGGGCAATAACGCCAAGTGTTAAAGAAGGTATGGAGGTTATGGATGAAAAATATAAATCCTCAAGTCTCCTGCCGCAAAGTGATATTTGGGAAATTAGATATCAAAGATTTATTGGCCAGGCAAAAAGACTGGGTATGGAAAATATTTCTGTTCCTGAGTTAGTTGTTTTAGATGGAGTTAATACAGATGCTGACGAGTTTACTCGTTTTATCTCTCCTCTGTCAGAGGTAAGAGCAAAATTGATGGAAGAGCCCGAGCTGCAAAATCAATTTGATACAGAAGTACTGACTTCTGAACAGGAAATTTTTAAACAAGCAGTAGATCGATTGCGTCGCTCTTCTCATCATCCTGTATTATTTGATGATAAAGGCGTTGGTAAAATACCGACGCTATCAAAACAGTTTCATGATTGTTTATCTGCGGAAATAAGACAATTAGATACACAGATTGCTTTGCTAGAAAAAACTGAAGCGATGATGGCAAAGGAAAAAGCACATACACAGGCTATAGCAAGAGAAAAAGAAATCGCCAAACAAGATACATTAATTTTCAAGCTTGGAGATACCATAAAAGAAGCGCGCGATACTGCAGTAAAATTTCAAGTACTAGATAGCGCTGAGCCAGTTTTAACTGATGCGGGAAAAACAACGAAAGGTGGCGAGATAGTTTTAGTTTTAAAAGAGGGAAATAAAGAGCAGTGGAAAGCCGTAGTTGAGAATTTAAAAATGAAATTTGCTTTGCCGGAACAAGAGGCTTCAGTATCGCAGCTTGATTTACTCCGTTCTCATGGTTTTTCAATGAATATAACTGAAGCAAGGGATGGTTGTAAAATTAGTATTAGTGGTCCTGCGGTGACTAAAAAAACTATTGAAGCTATTAGAACTTCAGTAGAAATTTCAAATGAAATACAGGAAAAAGTTACGGCTAGTTTAGCTGAAACTTTACAGAATGCTAAGAAAGAAGGTGTTATCAGACTCTCTACATCACCGGTGAGCTTTAATTCATCTCAAAGTAAACTTATTATTTCTGTTAGTGGTGGTGGTCAAGAACAAGTACGGAAAATTGTACAGCAAATGAAAGATTGTGGAATAGTAGGCGTTAATATCCGTTTTAACCAATCGCAAAGAGGCTTTAAGATTGAATTAGAGGGTGCAGGCGTTGGGCCTGCATTAGCTACGGATATCAATTTAATGCTGAAAAAAATGGAGCTGGCAGCCGAAGCAGATAAACCCAAATTTTATGATAAACCTATGAAATTATTTAGTAGCTTCTTCCGTAGCCATCTTCCAGATACATTCAGAGATATGTCGAAAAGAGACCCTGCAGCTGATCTACCTCCGCCTTATTCAGAACAAAGTGAAGATTCCTGTAAACCTGGGTAATTTGAGATAACTTCTGCGGATAGCTGCGATATGTTGTGATAAAATCCCGCAATGCCAAATCTATCTCAACTTCAAAACTCTCTTATTCTACTCTCCAAAACTGCCGGAGCCGCCATACTTGATATTTATCAGGCGGCCCGTCAATATTCCATACAAACCAAAACCGATAACACCCCCCTAACTCAGGCTGACTTAAAGGCCAATGACATACTTATAGCCGGTCTTAAACAGCTCACGCCCGACATACCCATTTTATCTGAAGAAGGCAAACAAACACCGTGGGCAGAGCGCCAGTATTGGCAGCAATATTGGTTGATCGATCCCCTAGATGGTACACGGCAGTTTATCAAACACAGTGGTGAATTTACGGTGAATATCGCGCTGGTTAAAGAGCATCAGGTTGTTTTGGGGTTGATCTATGTACCTGTGACTGGAGAGTGTTATTATGCCGCTCAAGATAGGGGTGCTTATAAACTTGATGCGAAAGGCATGGAAACGCGGCTACAGGTGCGTGCTTGGCAGCGAGGTAAAACCTTGGTGCTGGCCAGTCATTCGGCGGTGGAAGAGCGTACTCGCCGGCGTTTTGGGCACTTGGGTGATTTCACCATTAGACCTTTATCCAGTTCCTGGAAATTTTGCTTGTTGGCTGAAGGCCAGGGGGATTTCTGTCCGCGGTTTGGGGCTACTTGCGAATGGGATACTGCAGCGGGTCAATGTATCCTGGAGCAGGCGAGGGGTGGTATATTTAACTTGGAAGGGGAGCGGTTAAGTTACAATACTAAAGAATCGTTATTAAACCCATACTTTGTCGCAATAGGCGATGTGGCGGCTTTACATCCGCTGATGCCTTGGGGTAAATGGCCGGTATTGCCAGCTATTTACTAGTGCTGTCATCCTTCACTAGCGGGAAGGAATGACAATGAACACAGGAGAAACCAGGCTATGAATACCAATAATAATTCAGAAGGAGTGTATTATATGTCAAAACCTAGAGTAAAAGTCGCGATTACTGGGGCGGCGGGGCAGATTGGTTATGCGATGTTATTTCGCGTAGCTAAAGGCGATATGTTCGGTTGCGAAACCGAAGTAGACTTGCAGCTTCTGGAATTACCAGGGGCATTACCGGCACTTCGGGGTGTGGTGATGGAATTGGAAGATTGCGCTTTTCCGCTGCTGCGCAATGTTGTTGCGACCGATAATGTCTTTGAAGTCATGCGCGATGTCAATTGGGTCATTTCCGTAGGCGCCGTGCCGCGCAAAGCTGGTATGGAGCGTTCTGATTTATTACAGATTAATGGTGGGATCTTCACTGAGCAAGGTAGAGCGATTAATGAACAGGCTGCCTCCGATGTGCGTGTGTTCGTCGTGGGAAATCCCTGCAATACCAATTGTTTAATTGCCATGCACAACGCCCCAGATGTGCCACGTGAGCGTTTTTATGCTATGACGTTACTGGATGAAAATCGTGCACGTTCATTGTTGGCGCAAAAAGCCAATCTAGGCGTAGGTGGTGTCCAAAATATGATTGTCTGGGGTAACCATTCTGCCACGCAATATCCTGATTTTTATCATGCAACCCTTGATGGCCGTTCTGCACTAGATGTCATTGGTGATGAAAGCTGGCTGCAAAACAACTTTATCAGCAGTGTGCAAAAACGCGGTGCTGAGGTCATCAAAGCGCGTGGTGCTTCTTCTGCTGGTTCAGCAGCCAATGCGGCCATAGGCACGGTCTATCGCCTCATCCATGACACGCCTGATGACGATAGTTATTCCGTCTCAATTTGCTCCCGGGGTGAATATGGCGTGGATGAGGGTTTAATTTTCTCATTCCCATCACGTACCAAAGAGGGTAAACATCAAGTCATCACAGGCATTGAACACAATGCTTTTGCTAAAGAAAAAATTGCCATCACTCTCAATGAATTGCGTGAAGAAAAGGAAGCTGTTAAACAGCTAAAACTGATTTAACCATTTGCCACAGGATTTAAACCATGAATCTCAACTTTCTAGAGTTTGAGCGCCCCATTGCTGAACTGGAAGCTAAAATTGAAGAATTGCGACGGCTGGGCACCGATACCGAGATTAATATTTTTGAGGAAATCTCTAAGCTTGAAGGCAAAAGTAAAGATCTGACCCGTTCTATATTTTCTTCGCTCACGCCCGCCCAGGTGGTACAGATGGCGCGTCATCCGTTGCGACCTAATTTTTTAGAATATGTCAGTCGAATATTTACTGACTTTGATGAGTTGCATGGCGATAGACATTTTTCTTGCGGTTTGACTATTGTGGGTGGGTTGGCACGTCTTGAGAATGAACCGGTTATCGTGTTGGGGCACCAGAAGGGGCGCACCACTAAAGAAAAAGTGGAGCGAAATTTTGGTATGTCTAAACCGGAAGATTATCGTAAGGCGTTGCGTTTGATGGAACTGGCCGAGCGTTTTAAACTTCCAATCATTACCTTCATTGATACACCTGGTGCTTATCCTGGCATAGACGCTGAAGAGCGTAATCAAAGTGAGGCCATCGCACGTAACTTAGCGGTGATGTCGCGCCTGCGCACGCCGATTTTATGTGTGGTGACAGGAGAAGGCGGTTCTGGAGGTGCTTTAGGAATAGGGGTGGGGGATAGGATTTATATGTTGCAATATAGTATTTATTCCACGATTTCACCGGAAGGTTGTGCCTCCATTTTATGGAAAAGTGCAGAAAAAGCGGGGGAGGCGGCTCAAGCCATGGGTTTGACCTCAGAACGTCTGCTGAGCTTAGGTCTGATTGATGAAGTCATTGCTGAGCCCTTAGGCGGAGCGCACCGTAATGTCGATCAGATGGCACAGAAGTTAAAACAAGTGTTGAGTGAAGGTTTGACCAGATTTAAAGATGTGCCGATAAATGATTTGCTGGAAACGCGTTATAAACGCTTGATGTCTTATGGGGTTTAGGCTGTCTGAATGTTATCTTGAGCATAGCTGTCGTCCAGTTGGATGACAGCTAGGAAATATCAATACACCCCTATTTCAGGAGCAACTTGCTCCGCCCAGGCGATAATTCCGCCCTGCAAAGAAAACACCCGTCGATATCCCGCAGCCTGCAATAATCTAGCAGCGGTCAAACTGCGCACACCATGCTTGCAATAAACCACCGTCAATTGCTCTTTATCCAGATTTAAGTGCGACACATCAAAATGCGACAGCGGCATAAATTCACCGCCAATGTCACAGATCGCACGTTCATAAGGTTCACGCACATCTAACAACTGCGGTGGTGCAGTCTCCTGTAACCATGCTGCCAACTGTGAGGGCTGCACTTCAGGTACAATAACAGCAGCATTGCATGCGGCAGCATCAAATAGTTCGTCAGATAACTGCTTATGCTGACACAAGGGGCATTCTGGATCAGGATGTACTTGGTATTCTTTAAACTGCATCCCCAGTACATCAACCGTCAACAATCGATCCTGCAGAGATTTGCCCAGCCCTAATGCCAATTTGATCGCTTCAGCCGCCCCAATCGCTCCCATAATACCCGGCAATACCCCCAACACCCCACCCGTTGCACAATCAGGCATTAATTCAACCGGCGGTGGAGAATGATATAAACAGCGATAGCAAGCGCCATCAACCTGATTAAATACGCCAATCTGCCCCTGAAATTGAAAAATACTGGCTGAAACCAGTGGTTTATGAGTCATATGACACACATCGTTTATCAAGTAGCGCGTCTGATAATTATCACTGCCATCCAACACGATGTCATATCTGCTAATCAACTGCTCGGCATTATCACGCACTAATCGCAACGGATAGGTAACAATTTCAATATGCGGATTCTGTGCTGTAAGACGTTGTTTGACTAAATCTGCTTTCAGCAGACCTATATCTGCTTCAGTAAACAAAATCTGCCGTTGTAAATTGCTTATTTCAACCCGATCATTATCAACAATACCCAACTTGCCAACACCAGCAGCCGCTAGATATTGCAATGCTGGACAACCCAAACCCCCTGCACCAAGGCATAAGACCGCAGTGTTTTTTAGGCGCTCCTGCCCCGTTTGAGAAATAATGGGAAAATGGCGGGAATAACGTAAGGTTTCTGTGGGGCTAAGTGGCATGGTGGGTATCGAAGTTGCGAAAGTTTAAGATTTTTTATTGAGAAGAAGTTTAGCTGAAAAATTGGTTATCTATCAATCCTTCTTCTACAAGAATGAGTTTTCACCCCCTTTTTCAAAGGGGGTGAAAAGGGTATATTATTCGCTTCTGGTGGCAGTCAATCTGCTATTATTTTGCGGATGACAAAACTTAGGTTAGCACCCAAGTAAGCTCTCAATCAATTTGCCAGCCCCGCCCGCTAAAACAAACCCTTTTTTTCATGGATGAAAAAAGAGGAGCGTACAGGGATGTATTTACAGCGTGTTTGTTTTAGCGGGCGGGGCTGGCAGATTGATTGAGAGCGTAAATTGGCACTTGTAGTATAGTCCTCTACAGAGCTTTTGATAACTAAGCTAGAGAAAACCATGAAAATAGATATCCCCTCCTTTGAACATGTGCGCGTGCTAGTCGTTGGCGATGTGATGTTAGATCGCTATTGGCATGGAGAGGCATCCCGCATGTCGCCGGAAGCGCCAGTCCCTGTGGTACATATCAATGAACTTGAAGAAAGACCAGGCGGTGCGGGAAACGTAGCGTTAAATCTAGCGGCATTAGGCTGCCAAGTCACTTTGCTCAGCATCGTCGGCAATGACGCACAAGCGCATACTTTGGAAAGCCAGCTCAAACAAGCAGGAGTGAATTCAGTATTCCACTATTTAGATGGTATTCCGACTATCACCAAACTGCGCGTCATAGGGCGCAATCAGCAACTGATTCGGTTAGATTTTGAGCCAGCGCTAGATGCAGTGAAATCTTTTAATTTATTGCCGTTGTTCCGTCAGCACCTGGTTGGAGCAGACATATTAATCTTATCCGATTACGCCAAAGGCGCTTTGCATGACGCCCAGGCCATTATCTGCGCAGCAAAACAAGCTGGTGTACCCATTTTGATCGATCCAAAAACGCGCGATTTTGGTTTATACCGCGGCGCCACCATCGTCACACCCAATCAAAAAGAATTTGAAGCAGTCGTTGGATCTTGCGCCACGCAAGATGAATTGATCGCTAAAGGTCACGGTTTAATGCGGGACTGCGATCTAGGCGCCCTCTTAGTGACCCAAGGTGAGCATGGGATGACCTTGCTGCAAGAAGGTGTACCCCCCCAGCATTTACCGACGCGTGCGCGTGAAGTCTATGATGTCACGGGTGCAGGTGATACCGTCATAGCCGTATTAGCTGCGGCACTGGCTGCAGGCGAAACCATGCATCAGGCGGCTACCCTTGCCAATACCGCAGCGGGCATTGTCATCAGAAAATTGGGCGCGGCAACTGTTTCCGTCCCAGAATTACGCCGCGCATTGCAGCGTCAGCAGGGTTCTGAATTTGGTGTCTTGTCGGAAGAAGAATTAATGGTCGTGGTCGAAGATGCCCGTGCCCACCAGGAAAAAATTGTGATGACCAATGGTTGTTTCGATATCCTCCACGCAGGTCACATTCAATATTTGGAGCAGGCTAGAGAATTAGGGCAACGCCTGATTATTGCTGTTAATGATGATGATTCTGTGCGACGGCTAAAAGGTGCCAAACGCCCAATTAATCCCCTGAGAGAACGTATGACTGTATTGTCGGCATTGCGTGCGGTGGATTGGGTTGTGGCGTTTTCTGAAGACACACCGGAGCGGTTAATTAAATGTGTCACACCCGATGTTCTAGTGAAAGGCGGGGATTATGCTCCCGATGAAGTGGCAGGTGGCCAGCATGTGATAGCCCACGGCGGCATTGTGCAGATTTTGCCGTTTCGTCAGGGATGTTCTACTTCGTCGATTATTGATAAGGCAAAAAATGAGGTTGTGTAAAATGATTCTCACGAAAGATAAAGGCCAGGATTTTTATTAAAAAATATATAAAATACATCTAAAAAAATTAATAAATAATATTTTACAAAAATTCTTCTTGACCTAGCAAGGCGTAGCCGCTATTTTAACGCGCCATGAAAACAAAACGATATTTAGTCAAAAGCCTGGGATGGGTCTTAACTAGCCTGTTCATGTTGCAACTCAGTGCCTGCAGCACCGTCAATGGACAAAATGCTGCCCCGCCAGGATCTTTTAATGCCAATGCCGTGCCTGATGCAGTACCCAGAGCCGAAGCGCTTAGCCATTATGGTAATCCCACTTCTTATAAAGTCGGCGGTAGACGTTATTACGTCATGAGAAGCGCTGAAGGTTATGATAAAACCGGCTATGCTTCTTGGTATGGCACTAAGTTCCACGGTCAGCGCACTTCTAGCCGCGAACCTTACAATATGTTCAGCATGACGGCTGCCAGTCCCATTTTACCAATTCCCACCTATGTGCGAGTCACTAACCTTGCCAATGGTCGCAGTGCGATTGTGAAAGTCAATGATCGAGGTCCGTTCCATTCTAATCGCATAATTGACTTATCCTATGCGGCTGCTGCAAAATTAGGTTATGCAAATCGCGGTACCGCTTTGGTTCGGGTCACCTCAATCACTATGCCTGATATGATGGGTAAAAACTACGCTAGCAATAACGTATCTCCACAGCAGGCAACTTTTGACAGCATCAATAATAGAAAGACGAAAGCGACAGCAACTAATATAAATAACCGAATGTTGGCGCAAAACCAAAAGTCAATGTACTTACAGGTTGGTGCATATAAAGATCGCGGTAAGGCAGTTACCGTCAGTAAGAGAATTGCTGCGCTGACTCAGCGAGAGGTTTCAATTCGACAGAGTTACCGTAATCATGAGCGTGTTTACCGGGTACACATTGGTCCATTAGCAGATGCTGGCGAATCGAGCAAAGTGAGTCAGTTGTTGCAAAAGAACGGTTATGAAAAGCCGATGACTGTCAGTGGATAATTCCTCTTACAGCTTTAGCTTTTTCCCTTCTCCCATATGAACAGCAAAGGAGTTGCTGCAATGTATTATCTTCAAAATTTATCAACCCCAAAGAAACTTATGCACAAACATCCCAAATTTAAAAAAGCCTTGTTCGCAGTCGCACTTGGACTTTGTTCCATGAGTGTAGTTGCCGCCACTGAAAATACTGCAGCAACTGCTACCATTGTTCTGCCTCAGCCCACCGCATTAATTGCTACCGGTAATTTGGCAGAAGCAAAAACCACCTCAGCTGCACCTACACCTACACCTACACCTACACCAGCACCAGCACAAGTAACGAACACGCCAGCACCTGCTGCAAACACAACGACACAGGTACAATCCAACGCGATCCCAACTGCAGCGCAAATTCAAACGGCAACTGCGGCTCCAACTCCTGCCGCCATGCCTATGCCCACACCAGTACCTAAACCCGGGGGAGGACGTGCAGCGGCGTCAACTGGCCCCACCATTGTTCCTGTTCCACCGGAAGTGCAGGCAAAAGCTTATGTATTAATTGACGCCGACAGCGGTTATGTGGTCGCACAGAAAAATGCCGATAGCAAAATGGCGCCCGCCAGTTTGACCAAATTAATGACCATGTTTGTCATTTCTGGAGCGCTGGAAAATAACCGTATACACTTAACTGACCCAGTGCTCATCAGTGAAAATGCTTGGCGTACCGGTGGCTCGCGTATGTTTGTGCAAGTAGGCACACAGGTACCGGTTCAAGATCTGATTAATGGCATTGTAGTCGTTTCCGGTAATGATGCCTGTGTTGCTATGGCAGAACATGTCGCTGGCTCAGAATCCTCTTTCGTCGATCTGATGAATAAAACCGCAGCCGTTTTAGGGATGCAAAATACCCATTATGCTGATGCTACTGGATTACCTGATCCGCAAAATTACACAACGCCGATTGATTTATCTAAGCTGACGCGCGCCATTATTTATACCTATCCGCAAGACTATCAATGGTATAGCCAGAAATGGATGACCTATAACAACATCCGTCAACCCAATCGCAACCTGTTATTATGGCGAGATCCAACAGTTGACGGTTTGAAAACTGGCCATACTGATGATGCGGGTTATTGTTTGGTGGCTTCAGCCAAACGCCAGAATATGCGTTTGATTGCGGTAATCATGGGCGATACCAGCGCTCACCAGCGTGCGACAGATGCTTTAGCTTTACTCAATTACGGCTACCGTTTTTATGAAACGCATCAGTTATATGCTAAAAACACCAAAGTGACTGCAATGCGTGTGTGGTTTGGCAAGTACAAAGAAACACCCTTGGGTGTGGCGCAGAATTTTTATGTCACCATTCCGGTGGGTCAATATAATCAGCTGAAAGGCGGTATAGAAGTGAACCCAGAAGTGAATGCACCCATAGTCAAAGGTCAGAGTTATGGTAACTTGGAAATCAGATTAAATGACCAACTGATCGCCACTCAGCCCATGATCGCTTTAGAGAATAACCCGATGGCGAATGTGTTTTCACGTTTGTGGGATCATGTGTTAATCAAAGTCAATAATTGGTTCCACCGCTCATGAGTCATTCTTCCCGTATTGTTTATTTAAATGGACAGTTTTTGCCGGTCGAACAGGCAACGGTATCGGTGATGGACCGCGGATTTTTGTTTGG
The DNA here is from genome assembly GCA_035546635.1 of Gammaproteobacteria bacterium. NCBI lineage: Bacteria > Pseudomonadati > Pseudomonadota > Gammaproteobacteria > Gammaproteobacteria bacterium. Next base: position 28,819 of record DASZWJ010000046.1, on the reverse strand, counting down.
GGATGGCGTTTATGAAGTCATCCCCATATTTAATTCACGCTTTTTTTTGCCTAAGCGGCATTTGCAGCGCTTAAAGCGCAGTCTTACTGCAGTAGAAATCGATTTTGCTGTAGATGAAGATCAATTGCTGGCATTATTTGAAGAATTACTGCAACGTAATACTGAGCAAGGTGACACGCAAGTATTGTACGTACAAATTACTCGCGGCGCCGCTTTAAATCGCGACCACTTATTCCCAGAAGGGGTTAAACCGACGTTATTTGCGCAATGCACTGCTGTCAAACCTTTGACTGAAGCTGAGATGCGTCAAGGTAGCCATGCTATCACTGTGCAAGATACACGTTGGGCATGGTGTTATATCAAAGCCATTACCTTATTGCCCAATGTGTTATCCGCGCAGCATGCTAGGCAGGTTGGTGCACGAGAAGCTATTTTGTTGCGCGATGGGGTGGCGCTTGAAGGTTGCAGCAGCAATCTATTTATTGTGAAAGATGGGGTTATTATCACTCCACCCGCAAATTATCAAATCCTAGGTGGCGTGACGCGTGATATCGTGTTGGAATTAGCCAGATCAAATCAAATGCCAGTCAAAGAAGCCTCAGTGACGGAAAACATGTTGCGCCACGCGGATGAAGTGTGGATGACTGGTTCAGTAAAAGAGGTTTTGCCGATAACACAGCTGGATGATAAACCCGTGGGTACAGGTAAAGTGGGAGCTGTGTGGGAGAAGATGCAGCGGTTATATCAGGATGCTAAGAAAAATCTGATACAGTAGTTATTTTTTGGCTGTCATCCTGAGTAGAGGCTGTCATCCTGAGCGCAGTGAAGGATCTCCATATGCTGGCACCACTGCGCTCAGGACGACAGCCTTTGCTTTCTTCAAAGACGGAAAACCCGAAGTAAGCTTGACTTCATACAGGACAAAGTTGCCATGCCCACAGAAAACCGAACCTCTGCCATTCCCTTCCCTTGCGATTTTCCTATCAAAGTCATGGGCAAAGCCGACCTCGAATTCCAAGCTGCCGCTCTTGCCATCATCCGCAAGCACGTGCCCACTTTGGGAGAGGCAGCAGTGCATGAGCGTTATAGCAAGGGCAACAAATACCTATCGCTAACCGTGACTGTCTACGCCACCAGCCAAGAACAATTGGATTCCATTTACCGCGAATTAAGCGCTAATGAGCATGTGGTAATGGTGTTGTAAGTCTTTTAATCACAATATTCTTGCTTAAATCTTGCATATCTTCGTGTTTTAAAGCTAATAATTTCTATAAAAAATACCCTTTGCTCCGCATAAAAAATTAAACTTCGGTTTTAAAATCAAATCCGCTTTGACTTGAACAAAAATCTGAATTTCTAGAGGTGATCTTAAGATAGCTTTAATTTTTAAGAACTAAAATACCATTTTAAAGAAATCATAATTCATATAGTGAGAGTTTAAAGTGGAAATCCCAAGCTATTCAATCTCTTACCGCAGAAATAGATCTAGCAATCGGGCGGAATTTTAACGATGCGGTGTATTCTGCATGGGAAGACAAGTTAAGAAAAGTTAAGAAAGCACTACAATCTCAAATTCTTGAAAATCCTGAAACTCCTGTTATAGTTCATACTCGTCCTCCTCTTACGACTAAATTTTTTGCTAATCCCAGTTCTTCTAGCTCATCTCCAAGCCTAAGCGCTTCAGATTCTGCTACAATAATGCATGGTACTTGCCCAACCCCTTTTTCAAAGGGTGGTGAGTAGTTGCGGATTGAGGCAGGTAGTTTGAAGTCATTTCCACAAAACCACCTGCCACCAAAATGGTAGACGCAATGAAATTTCGTAATGTTTAACCTTAGCTTTTTTCAGCAATAATTCCCATTCGGAGCGAGTAAAACCACGCCGAATAGAAATACTTCCGTCATAACAAATCAACCGGCTGCCAAGAAGGGGACTGAACAGGGAATGTAGCCATTGTGCCATGCGATGCCGGTAGAGATCATTTAGGATGACGGCCTGCTTAGCTGTTGTGGCGGCGGTGTGTAGGAACTCGATTAATTCTTCGTCGCTTAGATGATGGCAGACCAAGGTAGCTACCAGTAAATCCAGACTGTTTTCAGGCAGTTTCAGTTCAGGTTGGGGCTGCAAATAAAAACCAACATCGATGGCGGGGTTGGTTTCTTTCCATGTGGCTAAAGTTTGATTGGCAGCATGAATGGCTTCTGTGCTGATATCCAGCCCTATCAAATGCATAGCAGGAAAATGTTCGCTTAAATGCAGTAAGAATTGTCCGCCACCGCAACCGATGTCGGCTAAAGTTTCCGCAGCGGGGAAGCGTTTGATCGTTTTGACAGTGCTTTTAAAAATGCCTAACAGTTTATTGATAATAAAAAGTTTCGAGAGAAAGTTTTGATATTCTTCAGGCGTGTAATGATCGGGACCTAAGTCGATCAGCTCTTTTTCCTGTGAGCGTTGGGTCAGCATATTTTTTATCCTAAAAAGTCGCTACTCACCCCCTTTGAAAAAGGGGGTCGCAGCCTTTGGCTGCGGGGGGATTTAAAGAGCTTTGAGTGCTTAATCTGGTGTATACTGCTCCAGCCTTTTAAATCCCCCCGCACGCCTTGCGGCCTGCGACCCCCTTTTTCAAAGGGGGTGAGTTACCTAATAGAACTCCTTCCACAGTCAATCCCGGTCCAAATCCCAGGCCAATCGCCCAAGGTGAAGTTCTAGATTGCTTATTCATGGCATCCAATATAAATAAAAAAGTAGCGCTAGACATATTGCCATGTTGCGCAAGGACCTCCCAGGAACAAGCCAGATGTTCTTCTGTCAGATTCAAGGCATTTTGTACCGCGTTTAAAATTTGTTTACCCCCGGGATGCACAGGCCACTGGCAATCATAAATACCAACTCCCTTAGGCAGTAATTTTTGTGCAAATTCTGCAATATGTTCAAAAATAAATTGCGGCACATCCGGTTTAAGCCCCATCAAAAAGCCAGTATCAATCACTTCCCAAGTCATTTTGTCGGAAGTATCTGGCAAGGAATAGCTGACGTTTTTTTCTATAGAATAAAGTGCCTGCTCGAAGGGTTTGGCATGCGTGCCAACAATGCACGCTGCCGCGCCATCGGCAAATAAAGCATTGCCGACTTGATGCTCTGGGTCGTTAGAAGCTTGTAAATGCAGAGTGCAAAGCTCGCAGCAAACCACTAGAATGCGAAAATCTGGATTTTGTCTAGCATAAGCCGCTGCCAGATCCAAACCTTTAAAAGCGCCAAAACATCCCATCATATTCAAGCCAATCTGATTAATATACGGACTTAAATGCAGTGATTTTTGTAAATAAGATTGTACGCCCGGCGCCATCACGCCGGTGCAAGACACAAAAATAATATGGGTGATATCTGCAGCTTTTCCGCCCCAGGTATCTAGCGCCAGTTGTGCTGCTTGATGAGAGAGCTTGGGCGCTTGCTGTTTATAGATGGCATTGCGCGCTGCTGTACTTATGGGATTTTTCTTACCGAAAATCTGCCAGCTATCGATCTCTTCAGCAAAAGCCGAGACTACACTCTGGCGATATTTAACACGTGAATTGCTATAAAGACGTTGTAACCATTTAGTTTCTCGCTCATCTAAATCACTGATAACAGCCATTTTTCTTGCTACGACATCTTGAGCCTCCCTAAAGGGAGGCACTGCGGTGGCTAGTCCCAAAATCTGTGGAGTGCCAGCATCAAAAATGGCTGGTTGAGCAAGGGTCTTGGACATTATCTATAACGCCTTAATTGCCTGAATCAGTCTATTAACGACCTCCTGGCCGTCACCATACACCATATGGGTGTTATCCTTAGTAAACAAACTGTTTTCAACGCCGGAAAAACCTTTACCTTGCCCGCGTTTGATGACCAGGACGTTACGACATGCGGCGACATCTAGTATAGGCATACCATAAATAGGACTATTCGGCTCATTACGTGCAGCAGGATTCACTACGTCGTTGGCGCCTATGACCAAGCCAACATCGGCAGTGGCAAATTCGGCATTAATTTCTTCTAAATCAAAAATTTTGTCATAAGGCACGCCCGCTTCGGCCAAGAGCACATTCATGTGACCCGGCATGCGCCCAGCAACTGGGTGGATGGCGAATTTGACGCTGACACCGCGTTTTTCCAGAAGTTGTGCCAGCTCCCAGATTTTATGCTGCGCCTGTGCGACAGCCATGCCGTAGCCTGGCGCGATAATCACTTTATTTGCATAAGCCATCATCACCGCAGCGTCATTAGGCTCAATGTCCTTTAAGCTGCCTGTGGTTTCAGCTTCAGCTGTGGTCTTAGATTGGGTGATGGGTGAGAATAAAATGGAGAACACCGATTTATGCATGGCCTTGGCCATCAATTGCGTCAGCAACGTACCTGAAGCACCGACCACCGTGCCGGCAATAATTAATGCGGAATTGTTTAATACAAAACCGTTGAAGGCGACGGCAAGACCCGTCATCGCATTAAACAGGGAGATCACCACCGGCATATTGGCGCCGCCGATAGGTAGGGTAAAAGTGACGCCCAAGATCAAGAGTAATAAAAAGAAAGGCAGCATCAAAAGAGTAGCGCTGGGAAAAATCAGTAACAGTAAACCAAAAACCACAGCTGCAATTAAAATCACTAGGTTGAGAGCATAATGTCCCGGTAATACGATGGCGCGTTTTAGCCATTCTTGTAATTTGGCAAATGCCATCAAACTACCACTAAAAGATAAGGTGCCGATGATGGCTCCCAGTACTGCCAACGCACGTACACCCACAGAGATTTGCTGATGGTGTAGCAATTCTGAGGCCGCAATGATGGCTGCAGCGCCACCGCCCATGCCGTTATAGAGTGCTATCATCTGCGGTATGTTAATCATGGCCACTTTTTGACCGGTATACCAGGCAACGGTGGCACCCAGCACAATGGCGATGACGATCAGCACATAATTGAGCCATCCATGAATGCTAGGTAGAAAAAATGTAGCGAGGACCGCCACCAACATACCCCAACCTGCCAGCACAATACCGCTTTTGGCCGTTTTCGGGGATGACATTTTACGTAAGCCAACGATAAGCAGAATGGCGGTGATGAAGTAAATCAGTTGGATAAAACTATTCATTGGGTTTACGCTCAGTTTTAAACATACCTAACATGCGTTCAGTGACGACATAACCGCCCACAGCATTGAGGGTGGCAATCAGCACGGCAAAGAAACCTATAATCTGTTCCAACGGCGTTGTGGCCTGACCTAACGCGATCATGGCGCCAATGACGATAATGCCATGGATAAAATTGGTGCCTGACATCAGCGGTGTATGCAGAATAACTGGCACACGGTTGATGACTTCATAGCCAGTGAAGGCTGCTAGCATGAAGATGTAAAGGAAGGTTATAAAACCTGCGATCATGAATGGCTCCTGGTGGTTATAAAATACAGACATGTATGTCATTGCTTAAACCGCTTGTTTAACTTCCCCATCCCGAGTGACCAGACTCTCGGCAATAATTGCATCTTCCCAGTCAATCGCAATTTGTCCGTTTTTAATCAGCAGTTTTAAAAAATTTACCAAGTTTTTTGCATACATCCCACTGGCATCGCGGGCTAAACTGCTAGCTAGATTTAGCGGTCCATGAATAGTGACGCCTTGATGGTTAACCGTCGCACCCGGCTCGGTCAGTTCGCAATTACCGCCACTTTCCGCAGCAGCATCAATAATTAATGCACCGGCATGCATGGCTTCTACCATTTCTCGCGTGATGATTTTTGGTGCAGGTTTTCCCGGAATCGCTGCAGTGGCAATAATCACTTCGGTGTTGGCTATTGCATCAGTCAATGCGGCGCGTTGTTTCTCTTGTTCATCACTGGCTAATTCTCGCGCATATCCGCCGGCTGCCTCGGCTTTAATATCAATGCTTATCATTTTTGCACCTAAAGATTCCACCTGCTCTTTGGTTGCGCTGCGGATATCATAAGCTTTTACCAAAGCACCTAGGCGACGTGCGGTGGCGATGGCCTGCAGACCGGCAACGCCGGCGCCGATGACCAACACACTGACGGGACGTATAGTACCGGCAGCGGTGGTCAGCATAGGGAAAAAACGACTAGACATATTAGCGGCTAAAAGCGCAGCTTTATAACCTGCAGCCGTGGCTTGTGATGATAACGCATCCATTGCTTGAGCGCGGGAAATGCGTGGAATCAGTTCTATGGCGAAGCTAGTAACTTGCTGCGCGCGCAGTGCATCGACGATTTCAGGATGACGGCTTGGGAATAAAAAACTAAGTACTATCGCGCCTTTTTTATAAGCACGGATTTCTTCTGCTGTGGGTGGTTGTACTTTAAGAATGATATCCGCGTTTTGGTAAAGGGAAGCAAGATCATCGCAGATTTCAACTTGATGATAATCTTTATCAGGATAACCTGCTGCAAGTCCTGCACTTTTTTCCAATAAAATTGTAGCGCCGGCTTGTACCAGTTCTGGAATTAAATTGGGAGTGAGGGCGACACGCTGTTCATCTGCGAGACTTTCTCGGGGTATGGCAATGCGCATGGGAGGCTTCCGTTATTTGTTGCTGTAGCCATCAATGAATGGATTTTAGCGTTATGATGGTATGAAACCATCGACACTTTATCCGAGATGTTTTCTGAAACTGAGATTATTAAATAATAATGGCAAAAGAACAATAATGATATGACAAATAAATATATGTAGTTGCCATCATCTCCTCTGCTGCCCGCCACATTCCCGCAATTGACTTTATCCGCCCAGTCCCTTATAAGATGACAATCATTCCCATATCTTGTACTAAAAATACGCACATGTCCCTTGAACTTAGAGTACGAAAGCTCCAGCGCTGTGATTATCAGCAGACCTGGCAAGCCATGAAAGACTTTACCGAGCAAAGAAGCGACGCTACCCCTGATGAGATTTGGCTGTTGGAGCATCCGCCGGTATTTACGCAAGGTTTGGCGGGGAAAGCCGAACATCTACTTAGTCCTGGTGATATTCCGGTCATAGCCACTGACCGAGGAGGACAGGTGACTTATCATGGCCCGGGGCAATTAATCGTGTACACCCTATTTGATTTGCGCCGTTTAAATATCGGCATACGCCAGATGGTGCGGCTGCTGGAACAATCGGTGATTGGGGTGTTGGCGGAATATGCTATAGTGGCGCAAAACCGTTGTGATGCACCAGGCGTTTATGTGGATCAGGCTAAAATCTGTTCCATTGGATTACGCGTGCGCAAGGGGTGTTCTTATCATGGCATTGCGTTTAACTTAAGGATGGATTTGCAACCGTTTTTACGCATCAATCCTTGTGGCTTTCAAAATTTGCGGATGACGCAGTTAAGTGAATTAGTCAATAAGGCTGATATGGCTGAGGTGCAAGAACAGCTTATCCACCATTTGGTGAAAAATTTTGGGTATAATGGGTATAACTAGTCATTCTTTGCGAGTACTCAATATTCTACTTACAACTAAAAGTGTGCCAAAACCATGACCTCCCTCGATCCCAGCAGTAAACAACGTGCCGCAGATAAATTGGCACGTATTCCGATTAAAATTGCCGTGAGCGAGACAGTGCCGCGTAAACCGGATTGGCTGCGAGTTAAATTGCCTAACAACAATAAAATCACCGAACTGAAAAATCTGCTGCGCACGAACCGCTTAGTGACTGTCTGCGAGGAGGCATCCTGCCCGAATTTGCCGGAGTGCTTCACTCACGGCACTGCTACTTTCATGATTATGGGTGATAAATGCACCCGTCGTTGCAGCTTCTGCGATGTAGCCCATGGTCGCCCTGATCCACTTGACCCCAATGAACCGATTAACCTTGCAAAGACCGTCAGCATCATGGGTTTAAAATATGTGGTGATTACCTCAGTTGATCGTGATGATTTAAGAGATGGCGGTGCACAACATTTTGCTGCTTGTGTTAATGCCGTGCGTGAACATAATCCACAGATCAAAATTGAAGTGTTAGTACCGGATTTTCGCGGTCGCATGGAAAAGGCGCTAAAAGAATTAGCTTCTGCTCCCCCGGATGTTTTTAATCACAATATAGAAACCGTCCCGCGTTTGTATAAACAAGTAAGAGCGGGTTCAGATTACCATTGGTCTTTGAAATTATTACAAGAACACAAGCGTTTGTTTCCCCATATTCCCACCAAGTCTGGCCTGATGCTGGGCTTAGGAGAAACCATAGAAGAAGTTGAACAGGTTTTGCTGGATTTGCGTCAGCATGAGGTAGATATGCTAACTTTAGGGCAGTACCTACAACCTAGTCGTCACCATATACCCATTGCCCGTTATGTCACTCCGCCGGAATTTGAACAGTTACGCCTATTTGCACTGGCTGCCGGATTTACCCAGGTAGCTAGTGGTCCGTTAGTTCGTTCCTCGTACCACGCTGATAAACAGGCAGCGGGCGATAAGGTTTCCTGATCCATGGAATTTCCATTCCTGCATGGTTTTGTTAATTACCTGCACCAGCATCCGCATATGGGCGGTTTCTTCACGTTCTTGATTGCATTTGCTGAATCCCTGCCATTACTTGGTGCCGTTATTCCTGGCTCAGTGACTATGACCGCGGTCGGTGCGTTAATTGGCTCAGGCACAATGCCACTGACCCCGACGCTGATTTGGGCAGTCACAGGCGCATTTTGTGGTGATTATTTAAGTTATTGGTTAGGCGCACATTACAATGAGCGCCTGCGGACTATGTGGCCGTTCCGTAAACATCCAGAATGGTTATCGATGGGAGAGACATTTTTCCATAAACACGGCGGTAAAAGCGTGGTTATAGGCCGGTTCTTTGGGCCGGTGAGGAGCGCTGTCCCTTTAATTGCTGGATTATTACATATGAAGGTCGGCCGATTTGTGATTGCTGCCTTACCTTCAGCGATACTTTGGTCACTGGTCTACATAGGTCCTGGTATAGTCGTAGGTGCCTTGTCATTGGGCTTGCCACCGGCGACGGCCACTAAATTTATTCTCGCCATATTAGCCTTAGTGGCTTTTGGTTGGATATTCTTTGTTCTTTTACATATCTTCTTCAAAAAATTGGTCTCAGGCATTGATAAGCTCATGTCAGCCTGCTGGCGTTATTTGGCAGAACATCACAGCACGCACTGGATCATGTGGTTATTATGTGATCCACGCTTGTTAGAAACAGGTGGAAATATATTACCACCGCGCGTGCCTGGTGAAGACCCTTTGGTGCGTTTGTGGAAACCTTATCGTCAACTCACGCTTTTAGTTTCAGCGGTCATTTTCCTTGTGCTATTTGGGCTTACGTTTGTCAGTGTCCTATGGCAGGTAGGACTATCCCGCTTAAACGAGCCGTTATTTGAATTATTCCGCAGTCTGCGCAATCAGCTGGGTGATAAAATTATGGCGGCTTTTACCTTGCTAGGAGATGGTCATGCGATATTAATCGCGTCATTGATTATCCTGGCTTGGTTGCTGTTTCGGCGTTATTTTAGGGCGACAGTGTTTTGGATCATTATTGTCGTGCTAGGTCTTAGCGTAGCCGAAGTGATTAAACACCTGTATTACTTTCCAAGACCCCCTGGCTTGCTGCTCGGTCCGATCAATTCTTCATTTCCGAGTGGTCATACATTTTTAGCAGTGGCGTTTTTTGGATTTTTAGCCGCACTGATTTCACAATATTTGCCAACTGGGCGGCGTAAAATTCCGTTTTTAATTGCTGCTGTTTTTATAGCAGTGGTTGGACTGTCAAGACTTTACCTTGGGGCACATTGGTTAACGGATGTGGTAGCCAGCTTGTTTTTGGCATTAGCCTGTGTGTTGTTTGTGTTTATGTTATACCGTCGTAAACAGAGCCAGGTAATATCACCTAAGGCATTAACCTTTGTTACCGTAATTGCGGTTTTAGTGGGCTGGGCAGGTTATGGTGTACCGCATTTTCGCACTTTGGAATATGATTACACCCTGTATTGGCCAACAGTGACCATAGACACTGCCGGCTGGTGGCAGCATCGGACTGAGGAAATCCCACTATTTTTGGTTTCGCGTCTGGATAAACCGCGTGAAGTGCTGAATGTGCAATGGTTGGGTTCATTGGATGAGATTAAGCAGTCTTTAATTAAACAAGGTTGGCAGCCGCATGCCATGCAATTGAACTTAAAAAATACTTTCAATCGTTTGTCCCCCCGCACCAATCCTCAGCATTTGCCGGTGTTACCTACTTTATATCAGAACCGGGCACCCGCATTGGTGTTGACTAAGACCGACAGCCAGAATCGGCAAATCAATTTGGCGATCTGGAAATCCAATGTGACGTTGCTGGATAATAATGAGACGCTATGGCTAGGAAGCATTTATTATTATAAGCCGCGACATACCATGTCTACCTTGAGTCCTGACCAAATCGAACAATTGTATCAGAATGCAACCCAGCAATTGATTGCATCCTTACAAGGCTATCAATGGAAGACTATTGTTTTGGATCCTCGCCAGCAACCGCCAGTTATGCGTGATTTGTATTGGGATGGGGTGTTATTGCTGATTCGTAAGGGGGGTTAGATTTTGGGGTTAAATCCTCTTACAGCCTTGGTTTTTTCCATTCTCTCTTTGTGAGAGAAGTGCCTTCTTATAGCTTTGGCTTTTTTCCTTCTCCCACAAGGGGAGAAGGGAATCTGTATTTTTTTATTGATATAGGGAGATCATAATGACAGATAACTCTCAAAAATCCTCACACAGATTTATCGACAAAGTGCGTAGCCTTGGCAATCCGCGTATTCTAGTGACCATGTTATTAGCATTTTCTTCTGGGTTACCCTTATCTTTGACCGGCAGTACTTTGCAGGCATGGTACACCGTCAGCGGTGTTTCTATTATGGCCATCGGTGCCCTGAGTTTGGTTGGACAACCGTATGTCTATAAGTTTCTTTGGTCTCCATTGCTAGATCGCTATAATCCGCCCTTTTTGGGACGTAGGCGCGGTTGGGTGGCTATTTTCCAATTTGTGTTAGTACTGTCGTTGGCCATCATGGCGTTTATGAACCCTAAAACTACGCCTTGGTTACTGGCGTTCATGGCGTTATTGACCGCGTTTTTTTCAGCAACTCAAGATATTGCCATTGATGCTTACCGCACTGATTTGTTGCATGCGAATGAGCGTGGATTTGGTGCAGCAGTGACAGCATTTGGTTATCGAATTGCGCTGATATTCTCTGGCGGTCTGGCTTTAGTGATGGCTGATTTAATGGGTTGGCGCGCGACTTATTTAATCATGGCCGGCCTTCTGGCTCTAGAAATGCTGGTGGTGAGATTTTCGCCGGAACCTGAGCAAAGAACCAGTGCTCCCACCTCGTTAGTTAAAGCCCTGGTTGAACCTTTCAAGGAGTTTTTAACTCGGCCGGCAGCGATCGCCATATTATTATTTGTGTTGTTATATAAATTAAGCGATGTGATTGCGTTATCGTTGAGTACGCCATTTTTATTAAGAGGTATCGGTTTTAGTTTGAGTGATGTCGGGGTGCTGTATAAAACAGTGGGTTTAATTGCTACTTTATTCGGTGCTTTTGTTGGCGGAGCTTGGTTGGGTAGTATGGGTTTGTTCCGTTCTTTAATGGTATTTGGCATATTGCAGGGTTTGTCGAATTTAATGTTTGCTATATTGGCAATTGTAGGAAAAAGTTATCCTTTGTTGATTGGTACGATATTTATTGAAGGCTTTTGCGGTGGATTGAGTAATGTCGCTATTATTGCGTTTTTGATGGGCTTATGTAATGTGCGCTATACGGCGACGCAGTATGCGTTATTATCGGCTTTGTCAGCGATTCCTCGGGTTTTTATTGGTCCATTTGCGGCTTGGTTGGTGGAGGATGTAGGTTGGATCAATTTCTTTTTAATATCTGTCGTTGCGATGGTGCCTAGTTTAATTCTCTTGTGGTGGATGAAGCGCAAGATTGATTTTAACGCAACGCATTTGGGGTAGTGACTTGATTGAGAGCTCACTTGGGTGCCATTGGACGCTTGTGAGGAAACGGTCTAGGGGGAGGGCTACCACGAAAACGCTGTGAATACTTCCATGTACGCTCCATTGTTTCATCCATGAAACAAAGGTTTCGTGGTAGCCTCCCCCTAGACCGTTTCCTCACAAGCTTGCTTAAGTGCCATTTAAAATTTTTTATGAATGTTGAGATAGTTATGACTACACAAAATTATATTTATGGGTTGCATCCGATCAGTGCGCTAGTGAATAAAGAACCAAAACGTATTGTGCAGCTTTATGTGCAGGTTGGGCGGCATGATGGGCGTATGCAATCTGTTATCGATCGCGCTAAAGAAACGGGTATTAAAACGCAGGCGGTGTCGCGGGATTTTTTGGATAAGTTAAGTGGTTATCAGGTGCATCAAGGTTTGGTCGCAGAAGTGGAGGCGGCGTTAGAGAATTCTGAAGCGGATTTATGGCGGTTGTTAGATAAATTGGCTGAGCCGGTTTTGTTGTTGATTCTTGATGGGGTGCAAGATCCGCATAATTTGGGCGCTTGTTTGCGGGCGGCGAATGCTGCGGGTGTGCAGGCGGTAATTGTGCCTAAGGATAGGGCGGTGGCACTGACGCCGGTAGTTGAGAAGGTGGCAAGTGGCGCGGCGGCAATGACGCCTTTGATTCAGGTGACGAATTTGGTGCGGACTTTGAATGAGTTGAAGCAGCGTGGGGTATGGATTTATGGTGCCAGTGATGATGCCCAACAGAGTTTATTTCAAGCGAATTTAAGTGGTGGAGTGGCTTGGGTGTTGGGGGCGGAAGGTGCTGGTTTACGCCGATTAACGCGTGAGAATTGTGATGTGTTGTTGCATATTCCTATGCGCGGGACGGTGACTAGTTTGAATGTGGCTGTAGCAGCTGGTGTATGTTTGTTTGAGACGGTGCGGCAGAAGGGTTAAGCATTAAGCACCTCACCCCCTCACCCCCTTTGAAAAAGGGGGTCGAAGGCCGCAAGGCCTGAGGGGGGATTTAAGAAGCTAGTGAGTACTAACACACAATATTTGGCACCCAAAACTCCTTAAATCCCCCCTTGGCCTTACGGCCTTCGACCCCCTTTTTCAAAGGGGGTGAAAGTTAGAGGGGATAATTTACACAACGCTAGCGCTCACAACTTCGAATTACCCAACTGCTCCGCCGTCAACACAAACACCCCATGTCCGCCATGCTTAAATTCTAACCATAATAACGGTAAATCTGGAAAGCGCGCCTCTAGTGCTGGTGCGCTGTTACCTACCTCGACTATCAAAACACCTTGCGGCGATAAATAATGCTTAGCTTCAGTAATAATTCGTACTACTAGATCCAAACCATCCTCACCAGCTGCCAGTGCTATGATCGGTTCATGATGGTATTCGGGGGGAAGTTGCGTCATGTCTTCAGCATTGACATAAGGAGGATTGCTGACTATTAAGTCATAGCTACGGGGGATTAGACCAGAAAACAAGTCGGAATTGATTAGATTGACTGAATTGGTTACGCCATGGCGCTCGATATTTTGTTTAGCAACCTCTAAGGCTTCAGAGCAAATATCGACAGCATCGACTTCAGCTTCTGGAAAAGCCAGTGCACAAGCAATGGCGATGCAGCCGCTACCGGTACATAAATCCAATACTCGGGTGATAGGGGTTTCATCTAACCAAGGGGAAAAGCCGTGCTCTATGAGTTCGGCGATGGGTGAGCGAGGAATTAATACGCGTTCATCGACATAAAATGGCAGTCCGGCGAACCAGGCTTCGCGGGTTAAGTAGGCAGCGGGTTTGCGCTCACTGATGCGACGTTGGAATAATTGGGCGATATGCAGCCGTTCGCTGATGAGTAGTTTTGCATCAGCAGCTTTATCATCTTCAGCGGGTGTAAGATGCAGGGCATGGCGTGCCAGAAATACGGCTTCATCCCAGGCGTTATCGATACCGTGACCGAATGTTAGATTGGCGGCATTGAATTGGCTGGCACCCCAGCGCACCATGTCGCGCAGGGTTTGCAATTCGCGGATGGCATGATCTAGACTTGAATTTTTCAATGAAGAAGGCCTCAGTGAGGGGAGCATGATTATGCCCAAAAAACCACGGATTACTCAAGAAGAGCGTGATCTTTTCAGGGCTTCTGTACCTAAAGTAGCGCCACTTAAGCAGCATCAGCAGTATGTGTCTGGTCCTTCCTCGGCCAAAAAACTTAAAATTTCGACATTTGTTCCTAGAGCAGAACAAGAACCGGAAATTATTCCACTGCGTGAAGATCCATCTTTAGAACCAGTAAACAGTGAAGATTTTTTAAGTTTCTCTCAGACAGGATTGCAATACCGCACTTTACAGAGATTACGTCGTGGGGAAATGGTAATAGATGCGGAGATAGATTTGCATGGTTTAACGGTAGTGCAGGCAGAGGCAGTATTGGGACAGTTTTTAGCTGAGGCGCTAAAGAGGGGGTGGCGTTGTGTTTGTATCATTCATGGCAAGGCGGCACGCAAGGAAGACAACCGGCCGATATTGAAAAATAAAGTGAATCAGTGGTTGCGCCTATATCCGGGTGTGTTAGCATTCTGTTCAGCTAAGCCGGGACATGGCGGGGTAGGGGCAGTTTATGTGTTGTTGAAACGGTTATGAGCGGTCAAGAATTGACCCAAAAACAGCGGAAAATCTCCATGAAAAATAAAACGATCATCATTGGCATCGCCGGCGCTTCCGGTTCAGGAAAAAGCCTCCTAGCTAACACCATCGTCGGCGAATTAGGCTCTGACCGTGTGGTCGTAATTTCTGAGGATTCTTACTATAAAGACCGCCCTGATTTACCACTGGCTGAACGTGAAAAAATTAATTACGACCACCCAGCCGCCTTTGAACATGCGTTATTAGTTCAGCATATAGAAAGGCTACAGGGAGGTGAGCATGTTGAAATTCCTTTATACAACCATGCCCAACATTTACGCAGCAAAGAAACCCAAGTCATAGGTCAGCACACCATCATCGTATTAGAAGGCATATTGTTGCTAAATGATGCGATGTTGCGTGAAAAAATGAACATCCGCATTTTTATAGACACCCCCCTGGATGTTTGTCTTGTGCGCAGACTACGTCGCGATATTATCGAGCGTCAGCGCTCAATTGAGTCAGTCCTTTCACAATATGAAACCACCGTACGGCCTATGTACCTGCAATTTATCGAGCCATCCAAGCGCTATGCCGACATTATTGTCCCGCGTGGCGGTGAGAATCGTATCGCCATTGAAGTCATCAAGGCGAAAATGCGTGAGTTGTTAAATGGTGGTTATGCGGATTTGATCGTATAAGTATTAGGAATCAGGTGGATAGCCTTGCCCAAGGCCGCTTGTCTGATTCTATTGCATCAATAAAAACCTAAATTTCCCCAGCTTTTCATATTTTGCCATATTTTTAATAGTTCCTTGGTGTTAATATTTCTTTAATATTAGTATGTTAGGTTCTCTGTAATCATTGATTATTTTAAAGCATTTCTAATCAATTAGACCATGACAGCTATATTTTAGCGTGAGCTTGGCACTGATTTTAAATGTATCCTCCGTCATTTTTGATTATGGAAGCTCGCTTATGGTTACGTCTCCTTTTGAAACTCTAATTGAAGAATGTATAAAAAATATTAAATCAGAAAATACCCGTGATAAAAAAATGGCTGCGGCAAAAACAGGTGGCTATGAAACTGAAGATGATTTTATAAACGATGGTTTATTAGATATAGCTTATAGATTAACTACCGATATAGTAAGCATAAGTCAAGAACTGTCTCATCAAGAGAACTTAAAAAGAGGTCGTAGTAAAGAAGAACTGAATGAATTTGTATTGAATAATGAAACATTAACTGAAGTTATTTATTGGCTAATTCGCGGTTCTAAATATGCGAATGCTGCAAAAGAAGAAGATTTAAAATTAAAGTTAAATCAATTATATGAGAAATGTAGAGACGAGACACAGGGATTGGCTTTGGAGCTAGATGAGTGGCAACAAAAAGAGACAAAGGGTGGTGGAAAAGTCAAACCTCAAACTTTAAAAGCTGTAGAAAAATTTAAGATAAGATTAAAAAAATATGAGGCTTTAGAGCAAATTCTTATTGCCCTTAATTTAAGCCTCAATGCTAAAAACGTAGGCACATGTTCAAGCATTGAGGTGCCAGCCGCTCACATAGCAGATAAACTTATCATGAAGGGATGGATGGTAAAATACTTCCATTATCAGAGTCTTAGAGAAAAGTTGTCTCAATCAACAAAGGATGAGAAAGTAAAGGTTGTTGCTTCGTCTCCTGTACAAGCTTCACCTGACGCCTTGGATTCTAGCACGAGTAAAAAAAGTTCAGACAATGTCTTAGTATCCAGTAGTGATGATTCAAGACATTCCGCCTCAACCCAAAGTCCCCCGCCCAGCCCTACTAAAAACAGAAAATCTGATACCAGCGGCAGCAGAAAAAATTCAGATGCCAGTGATGATGGTTTAAAATCAACTTCAAGCCCATCGTCCAGCCCTAAAAAAACTAAAAACCTTGACGCTAGCACTGGTAGCGAAGGCTCAGGCAATACTTCCGATTACAGCGAGGATGATTCAAAGCGATCTTCTTCAACAGAAACTCCACCGCCTAGCCCTAAAAAAACTAAAAACCCTTTTGTAGCTGCGAAGCGACAGAACAATAATGATGCAATATTATTAATTCATCCAAAGGCTATTTTAGCCCATGTCGGTCACTTTACACGTTTTTGGTGGTGGGTTGCTGGGAAGTTGGGGATTAAAACTACTGCACATAAATATAGCAGAATTCCAGTATCATCACCGACTCGTGCGGTTACTTATGAAGATAAAAAGAATATAGGTAATTTAGGTGATCCAGATGGAAAAGTAAAAGCTAATGAACAAAAGCCTCATTCCACAGCGAAAAATTCAACGACTTTAATCTTGGGTTCAAAGCCAAATGAGCATAATCCTAACACTAGTAAAAAAGTGGCCTCAACTGTAAAAAAATCGCCTGTTTTGATTCATTCTGCAAGAGGAGTAGTGGGATTCATACGAAATAAAAGAATGCCTAATCCTCCTATAGAGAAAAAACCAAAAGTTTATGAAGCGGCATCGGGACAAAAATTTGTAGTACGGAATGCAGATACAACGAGCGTTGAACCTAGCGTAATTCCAGTTCCTTTTACTTTGCACAAACAAAAAACTAGTTTTTGGGAACGGGTTACTAGCTTGTTATCTGGCGCCAATCCAAAAAATAGTTCTCTTGATGCTAAGCGTTTAAGGGACAATAAAGCTAATGTGAGCTCTATTGATAAAGATTTAAAGGGCAACAGGGAACAGGGACATGGTGAAGACCGAATACAGATAATTCTTTGAAGAATAAGTTTAGCAGAAGAAATTCTCCTCATTTATTCAAAAAGCCATCTTGTGATAAAAATGATCCCTGAAATTAATCATGCTCCCGGGTAGCAAAAAACTCGATATCCGGCCAGCGCTCCTGTGTCAGATTTAAATTCACCATATTCGGTGCCAGATAAGCCAGGTTATCGCCATTATCTAGCGCCAAATGTGCGGCAAGGCTATTTTTAAACTCTTCCAACTTTTTTGCATTATGACTGCGAACCCAGCGTACCGTCGCCACCGAAACCGGCGCATAGGCGCATTCCACGTTATATTCATGCTTCAAGCGATAAGCAACCACATCAAACTGTAGTATACCGACGGCGCCGAGAATATACTCATTGCTTATCAACGGTCTGAAAACTTGCGTTGCGCCTTCTTCTGATAACTGTAACAAACCTTTTTGCAACGCTTTCATTTTCAGTGGATCTTTTAAACGCACCAGCTTGAAAATTTCCGGGGCGAAGTAGGGAATGCCGGTGAATTTTAGTGCCTCACCTTGTGAAAATGTATCGCCAATCTGAATAGTGCCGTGATTATGCAGGCCGATGATATCGCCGGGAAATGCCTCTTCGACATGCTCGCGGTCACCAGCCATAAAGGTTAAAGCATGATGGATTTGAATATCACGGCCTATGCGGATATGACGAATTTTCATACCGTTGACATAGCGACCGGAGCAGACACGTAAAAAAGCGATACGGTCGCGGTGCGCCGGGTCCATATTGGCCTGGATTTTAAAAACAAAACCGGTAAATTTTTCTTCATCAGGCTGCACTTCCCGAGTCAAAGTTTTTCGCGGCTGCGTGGCAGGTGCATAATCGACTAAGGCATCCAGTAATTCGCGCACCCCAAAATTATTCAACGCAGAACCAAAAAATACCGGAGTTAATTGGCCGGCTAAATAATCTTGCAAGTTAAATTCCGGGCTTGCTCCCTGCACCAATCCCAATTCTTCTCGAAATGCGCTAATGCGATCGCCTAGCAGATTTTGCAGTTTAGGATCATTTAAATCATTAATTTGCTCGATATCCTGCACACGTTCGCCTTTACCTGGTCGATAATGATAGATGGCGCGTTCCAATAAATGATAAACGCCTTTGAATTCTTTACCCATGCCAATCGGCCAGGTGATAGGTGCGCAACGTATTTTGAGAATTGCTTCTACTTCATCCAACAATTCTATGGGTTCGCGCGTATCTCTATCCATCTTGTTAATAAAAGTAATGATGGGGATATTGCGCATGCGGCAAACTTCTAACAGCTTAATCGTGCGCGGTTCTACACCTTTGGCGGCGTCGATGACCATAAGTGCCGAATCAACAGCGGTTAAGGTACGGTAAGTGTCTTCAGAAAAATCTTCATGGCCAGGTGTGTCTAAGAGATTAATGATGCAATCGCGGTAAGGGAATTGCATTACTGATGTGGTGACGGAAATGCCGCGTTGTTTTTCCAATTCCATCCAATCGGAGGTAGCATGACGCGAGGATTTCCGGCCTTTCACTGTACCGGCTAAAGTGATAGCGCCGCCAAATAACAGCAGTTTTTCAGTGAGTGTGGTTTTACCGGCATCTGGGTGAGAAATAATGGCGAAGGTGCGGCGTTTGGTGATTGCTTGGGATAATGTGGTCATGGGTTTATATAGTTGTGAAAATTTAAAGGAAATTTGAATAGTTAGTCGCTGGCGCGAAACTAAAAAAATGGATGTCATTCCCGCGAAGGCGGGAACCCATCCTTAACAGGCATTCAAACCTTTTAAAGATCATTTGAACTTCATTTCGATGAAATTAATGAAGTTTTTTTGCCTGTTAAGAATGGGTTCCCGCCTTCGCGGGAATGACATCCATTTTTTGAATTTAGCGCCAGCGACTAGTTACTATTATTTTTGTTGAGCTTCCCCAATAGCTTGCTGAGTTCGCTTGTCCAGAAAGAAAATCTTCTTTGCAAAAACCTTCAAGGAAATGGCAAGCATCCTTTCAGGCATTCCAAGCTACAATTCTTTTAGCAACTGTAGCAATTCATCTTCCGACAGTATCTGCACTTTTAATTCCTCGGCTTTAGCCAACTTGAAGCCTGGATCAGCACCTGCCACCACATAGGTCGTTTTAGCAGAAACACTACCGCTGACCTTACCCCCTAGCGCTTGGATCTGTTCTTTGGCAGCATCACGGGTCATGGTGGCTAAAGTTCCAGTCAACACAAAAGTCTTACCATTCAACGGCAAGTCGTTTTGCTTAGGACGCGGTGCCATTTCCTGCCAGTGTACCCCAAGCTGCTGCAATTTGGCGATAAGTTCGCGATTATGCGGTTGGCGGAAAAATCCGGCAATATTGGCGGCGACAATGGGGCCAATGTCAGCGACCTCCTGCAGTTGAAGTTCATCTGCCTGCATAATATGTGCTAATCCGCCAAAATGCTGCACCAGATTTAATGCGGTAGCTTCACCGACTTCACGTATGCCTAGGGCATACATAAACCGCGGTAAAGTCGTGGCTTTGCTTTTGTCCAAAGCATCTATGAGATTCTGCGCAGATTTTTCTCCCATGCGTTCTAGGGATAACCATTGTGCTTTGGTCAGTAAAAAAACATCGGCAATATCACGTGCTAATTTGACAGTCACCAGTTGCTCAATGATTTTATCGCCCAATCCCTCGATATCCAGCGCCCTGCGAGAAGCGAAGTGCTTAATCGTCTCTTTTAATTGCGCCTGACAAAACAGTCCCCCTGTGCAACGTGCTACTACCTCACCTTCGGGTTTAATCACTTCGGCATGGCAAACGGGGCAATGTTTAGGTAAAAGTACTTTATGCGTATGTGCCGGGCGTTTATCCAGGATGACAGAAACCACATCAGGAATCACATCTCCTGCGCGTCGCACAATGACCATATCACCCACCCGCACATCTTTACGCCATACTTCATCCATATTGTGCAGTGTTGCATTGCTGACGGTTACGCCACTGATGACGACTGGAGCAAGCCGTGCGACTGGAGTAATAGCGCCGGTGCGTCCAACTTGAAACTCAATCGCTTCTACTTGCGTCATTTCTTCACGTGCTGGAAATTTATGTGCAATAGCCCAACGCGGTGCGCGTGAAATAAAGCCTAATTCACGTTGTTGGTCAAAACGATTAACTTTATAAACTACCCCATCAATTTCATAAGGTAAGCTATCGCGAATGGCTGCCATATGGTGAAAAAATTCCACACAGGGTTCAATGCCGGTGACGTGGATAATTTCTGGATTAACCGGCAATCCCCAACCTTTGAAATCTTCCAACATATCGCTGTGTTTATCTGCAACATGGCCGCCTGCGACTTTACCTAATGCATAGCAAAACAAGGATAATGGCCTGCTGGCGGTAATTTTAGGATCAAGTTGCCGCAGACTGCCGGCAGTGGCATTGCGCGGATTGGCAAATTCTTTTTCTCCTGCTGCGCGGGCTTTGGCATTATAATTTTCAAAACTAATAAGCGGCATATAGATTTCACCGCGAACTTCTAAAATATCTGGATAACCGCTGCCGCGTAAATGCAGTGGCACAGCAGGAATTGTGCGTACGTTCTGGGTAATATCTTCACCCGTCAAACCATCTCCCCGCGTAGCGCCGCGTGTTAACACGCCTTTTTCATAACGCAGACTCACTGCCACGCCATCTAATTTAGGTTCGCAAACGTATTCAATCGGTTTATCAGTCTCTAAGCGCTGTCGAACCCGTTTGTCAAAAGCAATTAACTCAAGTTCTGAAAAAGCATTATCCAAAGACAGCATCGGCACTTCATGAGTGACTGCTGCAAATTCTTTCAATGGCTGAGCACCGACGCGTTGCGTGGGTGAATCCGGGGTGATGAGTTCGGGATGCTCGCTTTCTAAGGTTTGCAGCTCCCGAAACAGACGATCGTATTCCGCATCGGGGATGGTGGGATTATCCAGGACGTAGTAGCTGTAATTGTGTTCGTCAATTTTCTGACGTAGCTGTTCTAAGTGTTGGGATATTTTTTGAGGGAAATTCTTCATGCGTTATTTACACGAACATTGCTACGCTGGAGATGAAGTGCGGTTGACGGTTTCATATGTATTGTAGCCTCTTTGATTTCCTCAGAGATAAGTACGCCATTTCGCAATTTTCTCATCAGTTAAGGGCTGTCGTTGTTCATCTAAAAGTTGCCCGCCTAGATCCTCAGCTAATTCGTTGGCGGTGCTTAGCATCAGATCAAAAACCTGGGTGGGATTTTGCACTGTGGGGATTTGCATAAACAATGTCAGGCCAGTGGTGGCGAAGCTGCCCATTTTGGGTAAATCAAAAGTGCCGGGTTCGATGGAAGATACCAAGTTAAATAAGATATTGCCGCGTCCGGTGGGGTCTTCATAGCGGTGGAACAGCCCTTTTTTGCTGTAGCGTAGACCGGAGGTTAATAAAGCTTGTAATAGTTCATAACCGCGATAGGGTTGGTGTGGCTCTGCTACCAGATTAATAATAATCAGGTCAGTCATTTTTAATGCGGGTGGGGCAGGCTCGGGTTCTTGAGATTGAGGATGGTCAAGATGAGAATCCAGTGGCTCAGGCTCAGATTCAGGCGGATTTATATTGTGTTTTTGTTCCACAGAATATTCTGCGTTATACGGATGACTGGTGTTTTTAATTGCGCTGGTGTTTTTTGCGGTTGCTGTTGATTTGGGTGGAACGGCCACGGCTTCAATTGGGTCATTGCTGAGAAAGGGTTCCTGTTGTCTTCGACGTTTTTCAGGCGGACTTTGTTTCAGGGCGCGTACGACCCCAATAATCACTAGCCCGATTAGGGCGAATAACAGAATAAAGTTCACTCAGTTTATCCTCATGGGTGGTAGTACTGTTATTGTAAGTTTTTATTGGGGTAATTGTAAATTTCTACTTAAAAATAGTGATACATTTTTCTTTTCACTACTCCGCCATCGCCATCGCCTGGTCGATATCCACTGTCACTAAGCGTGATACCCCAGGTTCTTGCATGGTGACTCCCACCAGTTGCTGCGCCATTTCCATGGCCACTTTATTATGGCTGATATAAATAAATTGTACCTGATTAGCCATCGATTGTACCAGACGGCAAAAGCGGCCGACATTTGCTTCATCCAATGGCGCGTCCACCTCGTCTAATACGCAAAATGGCGCAGGATTTAACTGGAACAAAGCAAAAACCAAGGCAATAGCGGTTAAGGCTTTTTCGCCGCCGGATAACATATGGAGCATAGTGTTACGTTTGCCTGGGGGTTGGGCGCGGATTAATACGCCGGCATCTAGTACTTCCTCACCGGTTAATTCTAACTGCGCATTGCCACCTGGGAACATGCTTTGATAGAGGTTTTGGAAATTCTCATTCGCGCGCTCGAAAGTTTCTCTGAGACGGCTTCTCGATTCGCGATCAATTTTGCGTATCGCTTCTTCTAGTGTCGCCAAGGCTTCACATAAATCTTTATCCTGATTATCCAAATAGGTTTTGCGCTCTAACACGGTGCTGTACTCTTCAATTGCGGCAAGATTAATCGCGCCTAAACGCTGAATGCGGTTTTCAATTTGTTCCAGATTTTGCTGCCAAGCAGTGGTTTCAGCTTCTTCTGGTAATTCTTGTAGCAATTGTTCTAAGGTAAATTCAGCTTGTTGAATCTGTTCCAAATGGTTCTCTAAATGGGCTTGGGTCGTGCTTTGTTCAATGCGGATTTGTGCCAAGGCATCTCTTAAGCTTTGGGCGGCATTTTCTGTTGCTGTGCGTTGTTGTTCAATGTCACGCAATTGCTGTTCCAGTTGGCTGACCTGGTGGCGTGCAGTTTGCAGTTCTTTTTCAACGACGCTGCGTTCATGTAATAAATTTTGTAAACCTTCTTGTAATTCCGGCAGTGGTAACTGGATATCTTCTTGACGTGCTAACAATTCGTCGCGGCGTTGTTCCAATTGCGTAAGTTGTTTTTGGGCGCGGACAATATTTTGCTGCAAATAATGCAGTTGATTTTGGCAGGAAGACAGTCGCACTTGCTGTTCATCGGCATTTTGTTTAGCCGTTTGCGCGCGTTGCCTTAATTCCTGGCAAGTGGTGTTATGGGAGTCGCGTGACTTCAGTAAATGTTCACGGCGGGCGGCGAATTGCTGTTGGGCGAGTTGCGCCGTTTCTGCCAATTCTTGGATTTCTGCAAGTTGTTCCTGTGTTTGTTCTAACAGTTGTTGTTGCTGGTCTAATTCATGAGTGATGGCGGCCTGACGTTGGCGTAGCTGTTCTAGATGCGTGTTTTTTGCGCTGAGTTGTGCATGCAATTCGCTGTATTCTCTGGAGTTTTCGCGAAATTCACGCTGTTGATTGTCGCGTTTTTCTTCATATTGCTTGAGGGTAGTTTGAATATGCGTTAGCTGATTTTCTATTGTCTGCAGTTGTTCCTGATAGCTGGTGATTGAGGTATGAATTTCCTGCAAGGCTTGCTTGCGCTGTAAAATGCCGGTGGATTCATCTTGGGCTCTGCTGATGCGTACCCAGCAAGGACCAAACCAAACACCATCGCGTGTCACAATGGATTCGCCAGGTTTTAAAGCAGAAGTTAGTTCTAATGCTTGTGTGGTGCTTTCAACGGCATAGATGCCATGCAACAAGGTGGCAAGGGGTAGGTCGGAAGCAATCTTGCTGGCTAAAGGAACGAATTGTGGCGAACTTGCTGAGATTGGACTGGATTTTTCCAAACCTGAAGTAGTGTGATAGACTGCTAATCGTCCTGCTACTGGGCTATTTGCTGCTAATGTCAAATCTTGTGGATTATCAGTACATACCGCTTCCAGATAGGGAGCAAGTACGGTTTCCACAGCAGTTTCCCAGCCATTATCGACTTGTAACCCTTCCAGTAGACGCGGTTTTTCTGCCCATCCTTGCTGATTCAGCCATTCTGAAACGCCTTGATCTGCTTTGCCTAAGGCGGCTTGCTGCAAGGCATCAAGGGAAGCCTGGCGTTGTTGGAGTTTTTGTAATTCTTGGCGTTGAGTGTCTCGTTCAGTTTGGGTTTGCTGAATTGTTTCTCGGAGCTGCTGTATTTGTGCATTTAATTCTGCAGCTTGTTCTTGGTCTAGATCCAATTGTTGCTTTAATTGCGTCGATTGTGTAGCTAATGTGTCAATCTCTGCGGGTAATTGACCAAAATCTAATTGTTGCTGTTGTTGGGCTAAACGTTGAATCTGCTGCCCAATATCTTGGCTTTTTTGTGTCAAGTGGGTCAGGCGGGTTTTTTCCAGTTGGGCTTTTTGTTCGGCCTGTGAGGATTCGGTTTGGAAGCTGTCCCAAGTTTGTTGCCAAGTAGTGCGTTGTTGCTCGGCCTCTTGCAGTTGCTGTTGGACATGTTCGGCCAGCGCTGCAGCTTCTTTGCTTAAGGGTTCTAAGGTGGTGATTTCTTGCGAGAGGTTTTCAATATTTTCTGCATCATCGCTTAAGTTTTGTTCGGCTTCTTGCCAGGCGGTTTCCATTTGTGCGAGGTCACTGGCCAGTTGGCGTTCGCGTTCCTTGATATGATTGATGCGTTGTTCTTGGCTGGCAATATCAGCCCCGAGTTGGTAGAAGCGCCCCTGCACGCTATTGAAGCTTTCATTAGCAGCAGATTGCAGTTCGCGATGTTGTTCTATTTCGCGTTCAATTCGCCGATGATCTGCGATTTTGCCTTCTAATTCGGTAGTTTTTTGTGCAAGAAGCAATTGATGGCCAACGATTTTTTCATTTAAGGTTTTGGCGTGCAGGGCATGTAATTGCCCTTTGACTAGGCGTTGTTCTTGTTTTAAGTTTTTATAGCGTTCGGCGGCATTGGCCTGACGTTTTAAGTGCTCTAGCTGTTTTTCCATTTCTAAGCGTAAATCGGTCAGGCGTTCTAAGTTTTCACGGGTGCTGCGGATGCGATTTTCAGTTTCACGGCGGCGTTCGCGGTATTTGGAGATGCCGGCAGCTTCTTCCAAGTAGATGCGGATATCTTCCGGTTTGCCCTCGATGAGCTGTGAGACCACGCCTTGCTCAATGATGGCGTAGCTGTCGGGTCCAAGACCGGTGCCTAAGAAAACATCAAGAATATCGCGACGGCGACAACGCGAGCTATTTAAGTAAAACTGCGACTGGCCTTCACGGGTGATTTCGCGGCGAATAGAGATTTCGCTATATTGGGCATAAGCGCCACCCAACCCGCCTTGGCTGTTGTCGAATAGCAGCTCAATAGCCGCCTGGCCGACTGGTTTGCGATGTGCAGTGCCGTTGAAGATCACATCAGTCATCAGCCCACCACGCAACTGTTTAGCCGAGCTTTCGCCTATAACCCAGCGGATGGCATCAACTATATTGGATTTGCCGCAGCCGTTGGGACCAACGATAGCGGTTAAGTTGCTATTTAGGGTGACGGCGGTAGGATCAACAAAGGACTTGAAGCCGGCGAGTTTGATGGTTTTAAGGCGCATGTTTGGGAATTCCCTGGAACGAAACTATAGACCGGATTCTAGCAGATATTTGGCGTTGGTTTACATAGATTGATAGCCATGTTGGTGGTTGGGGGAGGGGGAGGGCTGCTCCTACAGAGCAAATTTCCTAACTGGCTTTTAATATCCTTAATATTCACTTAAGATGTAATAGTTATAATCACGACACAGATAGCTTTGGAAATGGCCAAAGTAAACGGGCGGTTGGCAGGGAGGAAAAGATAGTGCTGGCTATTATTTCATACCAGGATTTAGACTACGGGGTGCAAAAATGCAACAAAAAATTGATAACCTAAATGAAGAAAAGAGCGAAATTGATGAGAGAATAGAGAGTTGTTCTGATGAAATAACGAGATTAAAAAATAAAACTATTGATACGGAAAAAGAGTTAGAAATATTCACCAGTACAAAAAATACTGAAAAAAGAGCGTATGAACAAGAATTACGAGAACTGCAAAGACAATTAGCGAAATTAAAGGAGGAAGAAGGAACCAAACCTTCAGTTGATGATATAGAAAATCTAGAAAGTCAGATACGGGTAAAGCAAAATTTTATTGCTGACATAGAAGCAGAATTAATTGAAGGCAAAGCCGAAAAGAATGCTTCCATAAAAAAACATCAGCTGACTATAGATCAATTGGAGCGTACTCAAGCTAGCTTAACTAAAGGGAGAGATAAAATAGTAGGAAAAATTGGCTCTTTGGAGAGTGAGAGTGCTGCTGAAGACAAGAAAGCTCGTGGGAAACAGACATGGCAAGCTAATGTTAATAGACATGCAGATAGATTGGATGATCGTGCAGAAGATGCGCATGCCAAGGCAAATAATTATGGAGCAGCTGCGATTGGCTGCATAGTATTAACAATGCTAATTCCAGCTTTAGCACCGGTACTTATTCCTACAGCTGTAGGTTTAGCGGGCGCAGCCTGTGTTGAGAAGAAAAAAGAACTTGATGTTAACAAAGAAATCAGTAGGCATAACGAACAAGTGGATAGGCATTTATTAAAACCACCTGCTTAAGTAATTGAATCTAAAGGATTAACTTTTGTTGTTTGAATTTTAAACATAATTTTGTTGTATGAGAGAGAGGTAATATTTATGGCGATAGATAAAGCAGCTGAAGAAGCTAAAAAAACAACACAGGCACTCCAAAACGCTGCGCAAGCTGCTCCTGAGCCGGCGCCCCCAGCGGAAGCAGAGGATGATGAACCTGAAAATCAGCAGGAACAAGCAAAGAAATCCGAGGATGATCCTTCTTTAACTGATAAATTTCTTAAGAAGTCTGCAGATATTGGTTGGGATAGCATGAAAAGCGCTGTCACTGAAGCACCTCCTAAAGACGACAATGTTATGGCAGATTTAGTCAAACGTGGGGTACAGTTAGCTGTAGGGGGAGCAATTTTTGGCACGGCTAAATTAGCACAAGGTGCAAAAGCCTTAGGAGAAATGGCTTTTGAAGATTCAGAGAAAGCCAGACGAGTTCCAGAGGATGGCCAAGAAGATTCGCTTACTCTATCTTCGCCGCACAGTTTCTTTAAAGGGGCTTATGATAAACAACAGGAAGCTAAAGAAACTAAAGAAGCAGAAGAAGATGATTCACTTAGGCTCGGGTAGTCGTCGTGAGTCAGTTGGTTAGGGGTGCGATTAACTTCACAACTTCAATTCAATAGTAAATATTCTCATCTTGTGTGAACGTTCTAATTAGTGGCGCTCAAGGATACTAAAAAAGCCTGGCATTGCCGCGTAGGCGCACTAGTGTCCGGTTAACTACTGTAACCCTCTCTCCCTAACCCTCTCCTACAAGGGAAGGGGGGATACAGCGCTTTGCCGGACAATAGTGCGCTTATGCGGCAATGCCAGGCTTTTTTCGTACCCTAACATTTAACGGCAATAGTTTTTCATATTCTTAAGCTGTACTTAAGCTGCAATGGATATAATACAAGTTCATAACCGGTATAATTATTATATGCTGTAAATGAGGTATTTATTTTGGAATCGATCAAATCAGAAATAGAAGAAACTACGCAAGATACTTCCGATGTAGTAACAACCCCCACCACCGATACGCCCAACCCTTCAGATCAAACAGAAGCTGGTGATAACGTCGATTTGTCACAACCAAAATTAGCTCCAAAGCCAAGTGATGCTGAACCAACTCCCCCCAAAGATCAACCGCAAAAAGAGCAGCCTAAAGATCAGCAACAGAAAAAAAAGCCGGAAAACAAAGATAAAAAGCCCGAAAATCAAAAAGAACAGCCGGAAAATGAGGACGCTATCTTTGCGAATGCAATCAGAGATGGCCTTAGAATTATTATATCGGAAACTGGTAAAGCCATCGAAGCGCTAAGAAAGCGTTTAAAGAATAAAAAAGAAGAACAGCCTAAAGAAAGTCCTAAAGAAGCGCCACCGCCAAAAGATAAAAAAGACAATGAAAACCCTAGTAATTCTGGTGAAAATAAAATCTTTAATAAAGTCACTAATAGAAAATTAGATGATGCGCTAGATGAGCTTGACGCAAATTTAGAGCGTGCTGCAAACAATTCAGCGGAAGTCTTAGAAGCTGAAGCAGGATTTGAACCTGGCGCAAGACCTGAAGGTTATGGTGCAGCTGAGGTTGAGTTTATGGATGGAGCAGGGCCTGAAGGTCAACCGAACAACATAGTAGATGGAGCTGAATTTGAAGATGAGGCAGGCCCTGAAGGTCAACTAAACTTAGCAGGTGAAGCAGAATATGGTGAGCCTAGAGTGGAACCTCAGCTAGGCGAAGTAGAAAAAAATAAACCTGGAGCCGAAGGCATCATCAACACAACGAATGATGTAACTGAAGGTTTAGGTGAAGTAGGTGAAGGTTTAGGTGAAGTAACCAGTGTTGGCGGTGAAGGTTTAGGTGAAGTAGGTGAAGGTTTAGGTGAAGTAACCAGTGTTGGCGGTGAAGGTTTAGGTGAAGTAGGTGAAGGT